>JBILVH010000039.1:0-10355 GCA_044370555.1 Candidatus Nanopelagicales bacterium | reverse complement strand
CTACCCCGTGCTGCGCGATCTCGTCGGAGAGGCGCACGAGGTTGCCGCGTGACTTGCTCATCGCGGATCCGTCCATCAGCACCATGCCCTGGTTGAGCAACCGGGTGAAGGGCTCGGTGAAATCGACGAGACCCATGTCGTGCATCACCTTGGTGAAGAAACGGCTGTAGAGCAGGTGCAGGATCGCGTGCGTAACGCCGCCGACGTACTGGTCGACCGGCATCCACTGGCGAGCCCGCTCCGGGTCGAATGGGCCAGTGTCGAGGTGCGGGTCGAGGTACCGCAGGAAGTACCACGACGAGTCGACGAAGGTGTCCATGGTGTCGGAATCCCGCGTGGCGGGGGCACCGCAGCGCGGGCACGGCACGCTCGCCCATTCGGTCGCACCGCCGAGGGGCGAGGTGCCCTTCGGCTTGAGGTCCAGGCCCTGGGCCGGCGGCAGTACCACGGGCAGGTCCGCGTCGGGTACCGGAACTTCGCCGCACGAGGGGCAGTGGATGATCGGGATCGGCGTACCCCAGTAGCGCTGCCGTGAGATGAGCCAGTCGCGCAGCCGGAAGTTGACCGCCGCCTCCCCCGTGCCCCGCTCGCCCAGGATCTCGATCATGCGCGCGATCGCCTCGGCCTTGCCGAGCCCGTCCAACGGGCCCGAGTTGATGTGCGGTCCCTCATCGGCCGTGGCTACACCGGTCGTCGCGGGGTCATCGCCCGCGTCGACGACGACCCGCACGGGCAGATCGAAGGTGCGCGCGAAGTCGAGGTCGCGCTGGTCGTGCGCGGGCACCGCCATGATCGCGCCCGTGCCGTAGTCGGAGAGCACGTAGTCGCTGGCCCACACCGGGAGACGCTCGCCGGTCACCGGGTTGATCGCGAAGCGGTGCAAGAAGACGCCCGTCTTGTCGCGGTCGGTGGCCAGTCGGTCCATCTCGGAGGTCTGCTTCACCCGCTCGAGGTACGCCGAGAACTCCGCCTCCGCCGGACTCCCAGCGGCGAGTTCGGCCGCCAGATCACTGTCAACCGCCACGACGAAAAACGTTGCCCCGTAGAGGGTGTCCGGCCGCGTCGTGTAGACGGTGACCGCCTCGTCACGGCCCTCGATCTCGAACCGCACGGTCGCGCCGGTCGACCGACCGATCCAGTTGCGCTGCATCAGCAGCACCTTCTCCGGCCATGACCCCTCGAGCTGCGCCATGTCGTCGAGCAGGCGGTCGGCGTAGGCGGTGATACGCAGGTACCACTGAGTCAACTTCTTCTTCGTCACTACGGTGTCGCAGCGTTCGCACGCGCCACCGACGACCTGCTCGTTCGCCAGCACGGTCTGACAGGTCGGACACCAGTTGACGTTGCTCGCCTTCCGGTAGGCAAGACCGCGCTCGACCATGCGGAGGAAGAACCACTGGTTCCAGCGGTAGTACTCCGGGTCGCACGTGTTGAGCACCCTGTCCCAGTCGAAGGAGCACGCGTAGCGCCGCATCGAGGCCTTCTGCTGGGCGATGTTCGCGTACGTCCAAGCCGCGGGATCCTCACCCCGCTTGATCGCGGCGTTCTCGGCGGGCAGACCGAAGGCGTCCCAGCCGATCGGGTGCAGCACGTTGAAGCCGCGCTGCACCCAGTAGCGGGCGATCACGTCGCCGAGCGCATACGCCTCCGCGTGGCCCATGTGCAGGTCGCCGGACGGGTAGGGGAACATGTCGAGGACGTACTTGCGCGGCCGCTCGTCGGCGGGATCCCCTGAACGGAACGGCTGCAAGGCGTCCCACACCGGTAACCAGCGGTCCTGTATCGCGACGACGTCGTACGCCGAGCTCGCCTCATCCTGCTCATCCGACACCGGGAGAGGGTATCGAACCACTCCATCCCGCCCGGTGCAGCGCAGCGGCCAGCGCATCGCCGACCGCCTGGTGCGCCTCCCACGACCAGTGCATCCCGTCGGGGTTTCCTAGGCCGGCCCGCAGACTCGGGCCGACGAGATCCTCGGGGTCGACATATGCGACGTCGTTCGCCAACGCCCATCGTCGGGCGGCCGCGCGCGCGGATTCGTGGTGGCGGTCGGCCGGGTAGGTGCGCGCGTCGTACGGCGACGGCCCGAGCAGCACGGCCGGAAGCCCCGGCCGCAGGTGCCGGACAGCCTCGACGATGCGCGTCAGATAGCGATCGGTCACCGCCTGCGGCAATTGGCGCATGCGGCCGCCGGTCCAGCGGATGATGTGCGGGCTCCAAGCGAGCAGCGCGGTGCGGGTGGCGCGGCGCACGCGGCCGTGGCGGATGTACGGCACCGATTCGCGGAGCCAGGTCGGCGCGGCAGCGGGCAGGTGGTCCATGCCGCCGACCCCGATGACGAGCGCGGTCGCTCGCGGGAGGTAGACGCCCCACGACATCGGATCCTTCGTGAGCCCCCACCACGCATCGCGCGCCGTCCAGCCGGGACGGGCGAGCAGATCCACCGTGCACCCGGGCGCGAGCCGCGCGGCACACACATTGGGGTAGAGGCGCGGGTCGGTCGGCGGCAGCGGCGCACTCGGCCCGTGGTAGGTCAGCGAGTCGCCGAGCACCAGGATGCTGGACACGATGACGATGATGCACCGCGGCCTCGCAGTGCGGCACGATGGGGCGCACCGGATAGTGCAGGAGGAGCGATGGGCACGCTCGCCCGCCGGGCCCACGACCTGGCCCACGACGTAGCGGCACTCGATCGCACCCGCCTGCAGTGGATCGGCCCTTTGCGCGCGGCTGCAATCGTCACCGCGGCATTCGCGGTCGGACAGATCACCGACTCCCCTGTGGCCGCCTTGCTGTTCTGCGTCGGCGCACTCTTCGGTGGGGCGGCCGACCTCGGCGAGGCCTACCGCTGGAGGTGGCGGACGATCGCCTGGGCAACATTCTGGGCCGGCCTGGCGACGGCACTCGGCGCGGCGGTCGCGGGTATCGCACCGCTGCACATCGCGGTGGGCGTAGCAGTTGCCGCCGCATCCGGGTACGTCGGCGCACTCGGCCCGCGGGGCGCACTGGTGGGCGTCCTGGCCCTCGTGTGTTTCGCTGTCTTCTCCGGCTCGCCGGTCCCACTCCCGCGCGCACTGGAGTCCGGTGCCCTCTATTGGCTCGGCGGGCTCGTCGTGTGCGTGGCCGCGTCGGCACTGTGGCCTGCCCACCGGTGGGGCGCGAGCCGGTCCGCGCTCGCGGCGGCCTGGCGTGCATGTGCGGCGTACGCCGCGGCCGACGCAGCCGGTCGCGTGCAACACAGCGCGGAGATCCGCGGCGCGTTCGACACGGCAGTCAAAGTCCTGGCCAGCAGTGGGGCGAGCGACGCGACGACTGCGTGGATGCACACGCTGGTGCGCAGCGGACTCGACTCCGCGGCCGCGTTGCATGCCGTGGACCATGCCGCACTACCGCCCGCCCTCGACCGCACTGCGCAACAGGTCATGCGCGCGATCGCCCGGGGCATCGTGCGGCGCAGGTCCAGGAACAGCGCGACCGAGGCCCTGCACAACCTGCGCGCTGAGATTGACGCGCTGCCAGCGAGTGCCCCCGAAGCCGAGGCGATGTACGCACCGCTGGCACGTGCAGTCCACGCGCTCCACGAGGAGTGGCCGATCGGTCCGAGGTTCCGCCACGGCGAGCTGTTCCCCCGCGGCGACGGGATCGGCGGCCGACTGCGCGCACATCTGCGGTGGACGGACCCGTTCCTGCGCCACGCGGTACGCCTCAGCATCGTCTTCGGAATCGCTGTCGCGATGACGTATCTGTTGCGACTTCCGCACGTGTACTGGATCCCGATGACCGTCGCATGGGTGTCCCGTCCGGACATGTCGGGCACGGTCTCGCGGATCGCGTCGCGGATCGCGGGGACGGTGGTAGGGGTCCTGATCTGCTACCTCCTGCTCGAAGTCGTCGGCATCCGGTCACCGTGGCTACTCGGTGGGCTGGTCCTCGCCGCGACCTGGATCTCACTCACCTTCCTATGGAGCAACTACGCGGTCGCCGTCGCTGGCATCACGACGCTGGTGCTCACGCTCTTCGTGTCCGCGGGCGACGACCCCGGGGAGGACGTCACACTCCGCGCAGCCTTGACGATCCTCGCGGGTGTCATGGTCCTCGCGGCCGCGCTCATCTG
Organism: Candidatus Nanopelagicales bacterium; assembly: GCA_044370555.1. Classification (GTDB taxonomy): domain Bacteria; phylum Actinomycetota; class Actinomycetes; order S36-B12; family S36-B12; genus CAINMH01. The sequence continues at coordinate 6,241 of JBILVH010000039.1, read as the reverse complement.
GCCGACGCGGAGCGGGACTAATGCCGTGGGCACCGTGCGGTCGTACGCCGAGGCTGTCGACGGCTACTTGCGCGCGATCGGTGAGCCGGTCACAGACACGGCTGCCACTGTCGACGAGGATGCCGTCCGCGAGGCGCGCGGCAATGCGGTGCGGCGGCAGGGCAGCGCACGCGCCACCCTCGCTGCGGCGGCACGCGAGATCGGCCGCCGGGTCGCTGATCTCGACCTACTCGAGCAGATCTGCGCCGAACTCGACCAGTGCCTCTCCGACGGCATCGCCGCGCAGCTGTCCGCCCGCGGCGATGCGCGGCCGGACGTCGCCGCACCCACCGCGCGCGTGCGCGACATCCTCGCGAGCCTCGGGCACACGTGAGACCCACGTGGCTGATGTGACGGACGTTTCACAAGTTCACCCGCGTGCCGCCTGTGACCCGCACGCAATTTCCCTTGGCGTGTTGCGGCGGAAATGACTCGCGGGGCGCGACCGCTCACTAATGTCCCGCGCGTGACCATGACCAACCCGACGGAGCGCCCCTCCGCAACCACTGCCCCCTCCGGTGTCGACCGTTGGTTCTCCCTGACGGCGCGCGGATCCACCTACGGCCGCGAGGTTCGCGGCGGCCTCGTCACGTTCTTCACGATGGCCTACATCGTCGTGCTGAACCCACTCATCATCGGCACCGCCATGGACGTCAACGGCCAGTACGTCGGCGGGGGGACCGACGTCGTGAAGGCCATCACCATGGTGACTGCGGCGACAGCGCTGGTCGCTGGCGTGATGACGATCCTGATGGGCCTCTTCGGCCGCTTCCCGATCGCCATCGCGGCGGGCCTCGGACTCAACGGCTTCGTCGCCTTCACCCTCGCACCCACCATGACCTGGGCCGACGCCATGGGCCTCGTGGTGATCGAGGGCATCATCATCCTGATCCTGGTACTCACCGGCTTGCGCACCAAGATCTTCAAGGCGGTCCCGACCGAGTTGAAGTACGCCGTCGGTGCCGGCATCGGTCTGTTCCTGGCCCTGATTGCCTTCGTCGACGCAGGCATCACCCGACCGGGCGTCCCGCTGATCTCGTTCGGGATCAACGGGACCCTCTCCGGGTGGCCGATCCTGACCTTCGCGGTGGGCCTGCTGCTGTCGATCATCCTCGTGGCCCGGAAGGTCAAGGGCGCGATCCTCATCAGCATCGTCGTGACGACGATCTTCGCGATCATCGTCGAGTCGATTGCCAAGGTGGGGCCCAAGATCGCCGCCGACGGCACTGTCAACCCTTACGGCTGGGGCCTGAGCGTGCCGAAGGTTCCGACCGAGTTCGTCGCGACCCCCGACCTGGGCCTGCTCGGGCAGTTCAACCTGCTGGGCAGCTTCCAGATGGTGGGTGTCATCGCGGCGTGCACGGGCATCTTCGCCCTACTCCTCAGCGACTTCTTCGACTCGATGGGCACGGTCCAGAGCCTGTCGAACGAGGCAGGTACGACCGACGAGAAGGGCGACATCCCGCACCTGACGCCGGTTCTCGTCGTCGACTCGGTCGCGGCGATTGCCGGTGGCGCGGCCTCCACGTCGTCCAACACGTCGTACATCGAGTCCGGCGCTGGCATCAGTGAAGGTGCTCGCACCGGGATCGCTTCGCTGGTGACTGGCGTGCTCTTCCTCCTCGCGATGTTCCTCACCCCGATCATGACGATCGTCCCGTACGAGGCGGCTGCGCCAGCCCTCATCGTCGTGGGCTTCCTGATGGCAGCGCAGATCCGAAAGATCGACTTCACCAACTACGTGGTCGGCATCCCGGCGTTCCTGACGATCATCGTCATGCCGTTCACCTACTCGATCGCCAACGGCATCGGTGCAGGGTTCGTGACCTACGCGATCCTCATGACCGTGACCGGCAAGGCCAAGCAGGTCGGCTGGCTCATGTGGATCGTCGCAGTCGCCTTCCTGATCTACTTCCTGCAGTCGCCGATCCAGGGCTGGCTCGGCGTCGGGGCCTGACCTCCCCGTACCGCCCGTAGGGCGGGTCCACCTCCTGGGTGGGCCCGCCCTACGCGTTTCCCGGGGGACGCGCGCGCCCAATGTGCATATTCCGAGGTATCGGGGTATAGATTTATCTCAATCTGGCACCTCGAGGAGCGTCCATGCCCACCCTGTTACTGATCGGACTCGCCGGTCTCGCCGCCCAGCTGGTCGACGGGTCCCTCGGCATGGGGTACGGCCTCACTTCCTCGACCCTGCTCATCGCGGCGGGCCTCACCCCGGCCCTCGCGTCGGCCTCGGTCCACCTCGCGGAGATCGGGACCAGTGCGGTGTCCGGCCTCGCCCACCACCGCTTCGGCAACGTCGACTGGAAGGTCGTCGCGCGCATCGCGATACCGGGCGGGCTCGGGGCTTTCGCCGGAGCGACCTTCCTCTCATCCCTGTCCACGGAGGCCGCACGTCCCATCGCTGGCACGATCCTGTTGATCCTCGGCGTCTACGTCTTCCTGCGGTTCGTCATCGGTCGCGCCCCGCGCCGCAAGCCCGGCACGCCTGGCATCCGGTTCCTCATCCCGCTCGGCCTCGTCGGCGGTTTCGTCGATGCGACCGGTGGTGGTGGGTGGGGCCCAGTGACCACACCGACCCTGCTCGCCGACGGTCGCATGGCGCCGAACAGGGTCATCGGCACGGTCAACACGAGTGAGTTCGTTATCGCGGTCTGCGCCTCACTCGGCTTCCTCGTCGGCCTGGGCACATCCGGGATCTCCCTGGGCATCGTGGCCGCGCTGCTCGCCGGGGGGATCGTGGCCGCACCCATTGCCGCATGGGTGGTGCGCCATCTGAACGCCCGGATTCTGGGCGTGGTGGTCGGCGGGTTCATCTGCTTCACCAATGCCCGCCTTCTGCTCAGCGCGTTCGGGGCCAGCGCCCCGGTCGCCATTGCCGTGTACGTCGCCATCCTGCTGGCCTGGGTCGCCGGGATGGTCTGGGTCGTGCGGCAGTGGCGCGCCCAGCGCAGCGCCACCGCGTCGACGACCGCCGAGGTGGAGCCCGCACCGGCGCCGTAGTCGATCGCCTCAGTGCGGTTAGTGGCCACGTAGCGGGGGATGCTCCGGACGGTTCACGACACCCACCGGGAGCAGCATGGCGGGCCGCGACAGCGGCGGTGCATCACCCGACATCGGGCTGACTGCGACGCAGGTCGAGCACAGCCGGCAAGCGCGCGGCGCCAATGTGCTACCGGCCCCGCGGCGCCCTTCCGTGATCCGGCGCCTGGGCAAACAGTTGCTGCACTTCTTCGCCCTGATGCTGTGGCTGGCAGCAGGACTTGCCTGGCTGGCAGGGATCGGCCAGTTGGCTATCGCGATCGTCGCGGTGATCGTGCTGAATGCCACCTTCGCCTTTGTCCAGGAGGGTCGTGCTGACAGGGCGGCGGCCCGACTGCGATCGCTGTTGCCGATCATGGCGACGGTGCGTCGCGACGGCCATCCGGTGCGCGTGCACGCCGAGGAGATAGTCGTCGGCGATGCTGTGGAGCTCGCGCCCGGCGACCGCATACCCGCTGACGGACGCATAGTCACCGCGGACGAACTTCGCATTGACACCTCACTCGTCACCGGGGAGAGCACCCCCACCGACTGCGAGCGGGACGACCACGTCCTCGGGGGCACGTTCGTGGCGTCCGGCGACGGAACCATGATCGTCGAGGAGGTCGGGGCCACCACGCGCCTCGCTGCCATCACACGTCTGGCCAGCGCTCCTACCCATCGGCGCACACCCCTTGACCGGCAGCTGAGGCGACTCGTCCGACAGATCTCCCTACTCGCAGTAGGTGTCGGCCTGGCATTCCTGCTCGTCACCTGGCTCTTGGGCAATCCGCTCACCGACGCGGCCATCTTCGCGATCGGTGTCACGGTGGCACTCGTCCCCGAAGCGCTCCTTCCGACTGTCACTCTCACCCTTGCGCTGGGTGCTGAGCGCATGTCCGATCGCCAAGTACTGGTTCGAAACCTCGAGGCCGTGGAGACCCTCGGGTCCGCGACCTACATCTGCACGGACAAGACCGGAACGATCACCCGCAACGAGATGACCGTGGTCGACGTCTGGATCCCGGTGCGATCGCACGACCTCGGCGCACCCCGTCGTGCGGCTGAGGCAGCAGTAGCGTGCTCGGACGGGTACGCCGTTCGTCAGCCGGACGGCTCCTTCGAGGGACACGGCGATCCCATGGAAGTCGCGATTGATGTGTGGGCGCGCGGGCTGGGCGTGGACACAGATGCCGTGCGCTGCGTACCGGTCGTACGCCGTGTCCCCTTCGATCCGCATCGGCGCTCGATGACGGTTGTCCGAGGCGGCTGGGCTTACACAAAGGGTGCACCCGACGCGGTCCTGCACGGGCTCGGGGAGCAGCCCGATGCGGCCGCCGCATTACGCGCGGTGGATGACATGGCGGCGCGCGGGCTGCGCACTCTCGCAGTCGTGCGTACGCCCGACCCCTCGCCGGGCACCTCCACCAGCGTGGAGGTCCTCGGCGTCCTCGGCCTAGAAGACCCCCCGCGCGACGGCGTCGCGGAGGCTCTCGCGGCCTGCCGCATCGCGGGTGTACGGGTCGCGATGCTCACCGGTGATCATCCGGCAACGGCTCGAGCGATCGCGGATGCGATTGGCCTGCGTGCGGTGCACGATCCTGTTCTCGTCGGCACGCAGCTCCCCCAGGATCCGACTGCACTCGGTGACCTTCTGGACGCCGGCGGTGTGGTGATCGCTCGGGTCTCGCCTGAGGACAAGCTACGCATCGCCGAGGCATTGCAGGCGCGTGGACACGTGGTCGCGATGACCGGCGACGGCGTCAACGACGTACCGGCCCTACATGCCGCCGATATCGGCGTAGCCATGGGCAGGTCCGGCACAGACGTCGCCCGTGAATCAGCCGATCTGGTGCTGTTGGACGATCACTTCGCATCAATCGTTGCCGGCATCGAACAAGGGCGCGCCACCTTCGCCAACATCCGACGGTTCCTGACCTACCACCTCACGGACAACGTTGCTGAGGTTGCACCTTTCATCGTGTGGGCCGCCAGCGGCGGCAACATTCCGCTAGCCCTGGGAGTCCTCCAGATCCTTGCGCTCGACATTGCCACCGACACACTGTCCGCGGTCGCGCTAGGCGCTGAACCCGCACGGCCTCACGTCCTTCTCGATCCGCCGACGCGCGGGCATCTGTTGCGTCGCGGAGTGCTCGTGCGTGCGTTCGGTGTCCTCGGCCCCCTCGAGGCTGCCCTCTCCATGTCGGCGTTCTTCGCGGTGCTCGCATTCCGCGGCTGGCCGGACCTCGGTGACGACACCCTGGCCCGCGTGGTGGCCGAAGCCTCCGGTGCCGCATTCGTCACCGTCGTCCTCGCGCAGGGAGCGAATGCGTTCGCCTGCCGTAGCGGGCGGTGGCCACCCTGGCGTATCGGCTGGTCCACCAATCGGCTCCTCCCACCCGCCGTCGCGGTCGGCACGACGCTCGGCCTGGCAACGCTGGTGATCCCACCCGTCGCGGTGGCTTTCGGGCAGGCCGTTCCGTCCTGGCCGGGATGGCTCGTCGCGTGCAGTGCACCGGTGATCCTGCTCGGGACCGACGCCGTGGTGAAGTGGTCACGTCGCAGGCTGATGCGGATGCCGGGGCCCGCAGAGCCCGCCTGATCGGCACTGGCAGATCAGGTATGCTTTCCAAGCCCTACGGGGCAGCGAATCTCCGGAGTCCTCTCCCTCAGTGGTGGGCCTGACGATCCGCGGGGCTGTAGCGCAGCTGGTAGCGCACCTCCATGGCATGGAGGGGGTCAGGGGTTCGAGTCCCCTCAGCTCCACAATTTCCCGCTTCTATGGTGGGGATGAACCTTTTGAGGCCCTATCCCCACCATGTAGGCGGAGTCAGGGGCGGAACCTTCAGCGGATGAGCGTGATGACCTGGGTGTTGTGCACCGCGAGGCGGCCGTCCGGGGTCCACAACTCGCGCGTCTCAGTCACGTAGCCGTCGGCCGATGCGACCATGCGGCCGATGTGAAGGAGCGGTTCGTCGACCCGTACGGTCGCGGGGTCGACGAGCAATGTAGCGGTGAACGTCAAGGTCGCCATTGGCCGCGGAGCCGTGACGTGGATGAGCGTCGCCGGCCACAGCGCGTCGACGAGGCCGAGTAGCGCGCCGGCGTCGTAGGCACCGGGTAGCGCGCCGGCATCTCCACCTCGGGGTCGCACCCATGAGACGACGTCGTCGCTGCG
>JBILVH010000279.1:0-2740 GCA_044370555.1 Candidatus Nanopelagicales bacterium | reverse complement strand
CGGATCGATGCCATTCGGCAGCACGAGGACCGGTGCGGTGTCGGGCACCTGCTCGATGCGAGCGGCGGCCATGGAACTCACGGCCGCGATGCGCGCACCCCAGCGCGCCCAGCCGGTGAGCGCGTGCGCGACGCGGAAGGCGGGTGCGGCCCCCGGCCCCCACACGCAGTGCACGGTCACCAGGGTGGGCAGGCCGAGCGCGGTGCTCGCGCGCACCGCGGACCACGCGAACGGCGATACGACACCGGCGTGCACATGCACCGCATCGACCGGCCCGGCGGTGCGCAAGGCATCGCGCAGCAGCCGACCGGCCCGCGGGTGCACGGGGAGGTCGCCGGGGATCCGCGCGGTCATCCGCTGGACGCGCACCCCGTCGACGGCATCGGGGCCGGAGCGCACCGGGTGGCCGGGGGTGGCCGTGATGACGGTGATGTCGTCGCCCGCGGCCTGCTGACGGCTGGCCAGTGCGTGCACCTGCGACTCGATCCCGCCGGTGCGCGGCGGGTAGCAGTCGCTGATGTGGACGATACGCACGCAGCGACCGTACGCGACAATGGCGGCGTGCCGCGCACCCTGGTCTTCTGCCACGCCCATCCGGACGATGAGGCGCTGCTCACCAGCGGCACGATGGCCAAAGCCACCGCGGCCGGTCACCGCGTCGTCGTCGTCGCGGCCACGAGCGGTGAGGCCGGTCTGGTGGAGGCCGAACTCGCAGCCGACCTCGGCCAACGGCGTCGGTCGGAACTCGCCGCGTCGGCGGACGCGCTGGGTGTGGCGGAGGTGATCCATCTCGGCTACGCCGACTCAGGGCTCCACGGCGAACACGACGGGTTCGCGCACGCGGACGGTGCGGAAGTCGCGCAGCGGCTCGCGGGGATCCTCAACGACGTGGCGGCCGACATCGTCGTCGGCTATGACGCCTCCGGTGGCTACGGTCACCCCGACCACATCGCCGTGCACCGCATGGTGCGCGATGCAGTCATGCTGCGCCCGACGCAGACCTTCGAGGTGACCCTCCCCCGCGAGCCGCTGCGCCGCGCCGTGCGCCTGGCCGGTCGCGCCGTACCAGGCTTCGACCCGCACTCCTTCGACGACGCGTGGACGCCGGCCGCGCAGATCACGCACCGGGTCAATGTGCGCGCGCACCTGGCCCAGAAGCGCGCGAGCCTCGCCGCGCACGCATCGCAGGAGACCGGTGCGTCGGTGCGGACCCTCGGTGTGCTGCGCCGACTGCCGCCGCCGCTGTTCGGGGCGCTGCTGGGCACGGAATACTACGTCGAGGTGCCGGCGACGATGGCATCGACGACGCGATCGACGAGGTCTTCGTCGTCGTAGGGGAACCACCGCACCCGCTGATCGCGGCGCAGGTAGCGCTCCTGGCGCCGCGCGAAGGTGCGGGTCGCCGCGATCGTCTCGTCGATGGCCGCCTGCTGGTCGATCTCACCGCGCAGCATGCGCAGGACCTGCGCGTAGCCGAGTGCCTTGGCCGCGGTGGGGGCGTCTTCGAGTCCGGTGAGCCCGCGGACCTCGTCGACGAATCCGCCGCGGAACATCAACTCGACCCGCAACGCGATGCGCACATCGAGCTCCTCGCGGGGCGCGGTCAGCCCGATGCGCACACTCGGGACGTGCTCACCGACGTCACCGAGGGTCGCGGTGAACGGCTGGCCGAGGTGCAGGACCTCGAGGGCGCGCACGATGCGCCGGGTGTTGGTGGGCAGGATCGCGGCGGCGGCCGCCGGGTCGAGTCGGGCAAGCTCGGCGTGCAACGCCTCGGACCCGTCACGCGCGGCACGCTCCTCCAGTGCGGTGCGGACCTCGGCGTCGGTGCCGGGGAAACGCAGGTCGTCCAGCGCCGCGCGCACATACAGCCATGAGCCGCCGACGAGCACCGGCCGCGCACCGCGCGCAGCGATCTCGTCGAACACCGCGCGCACCCGCTGCTGGTAGTCGGCGACGCTGACCGCCTCGCTGATGTCGTACTCGTCGAACAAATGGTGCGGGATGCGCGCCCGGTCTGCCGCCGCCGGTTTCGCGGTGCCGATCTCCATGCCGCGGTAGAGCTGCATCGCGTCGGCGTTGACGATCTCGCCGCCGAGTGCCTCCGCGACGGCGAGGCCGAGGGCGGATTTGCCGATCGCGGTCGGGCCGACGATCGCGATGACCACTACGTGCACCGCCACGTGGCAACGATGTAGCAGACCCCCAGCGGCGCAGCCCAGTGGTGGACGATGCTGCCGACCGGCGTGGGCAGCACCTCGGCGAGCGCGCACCAGACCGGGTAGCCACCGACCAGGTAGTCGTCTCGGGGTGGGTGCGCGGCGAACCACGCGAGGTCGCCGTCATCCAGGGCGCGGATGAGGGCCTCGTCGTAGTCGACCGCACCGGCCACGACGTAGCCCGGGGCCTTCACCTCGCGCGCCGCACTGCCGTCGGCCACCGCGATCACCAGCGCGCCGTCCGGTATCCCCGCCAGCGCTGCCGCATCGCGACCGGTGAGGTCGATGCAGTGCATGCGCGGCCTCGGCACGCTGAGCAATGCGTCGGCGAGCGCGGCCTCGAGGAGGTGCACCCCGACGGCTAGTTCGATCTGCGCGGGCGTGGTCAGTGGTGGCAGGCCTTCGTCTCCGATGCGGTGGCGCACGCCGATGGGCGCGAGGTCGAGGCTGCCCCACCCACTGACGCCGACGGCCATGTCTCCACTCGCGCGCCCCGTGCGATGCGTGACGACGACAACGTC
>JBILVH010000278.1:0-2764 GCA_044370555.1 Candidatus Nanopelagicales bacterium | reverse complement strand
GCACGTGCGGCCCAAGATGCGTGAGTCAGTGCTTGAAATCCTCCAGGGTCGGGCGGTCGTACTCGTCACGCACGACGCGGATGACGTCACAGCCCTAGCGACACGTGTGGTCGTCCTCGAGGGCGGTCGGGTAGCGCAGCAGGGGAGTGTCGCCGCGATTCAGGCGAGCCCAGCGACGCCCTTCGCGGAGGCGTTGTTCGGTAAGTGAGTGACGAGGACCGCTCAGGCGACTGGAACTGCCGCTGGCGCCCGGAGCAGCCAGGAGCGACTCGCCCGCTCGATCGCCTCGCCGACGATGTTGATCATGCGATCGAGTAGGGCACGGTCGGCGACCAGAGGCGGTGATAGTTGGATCACCGGTTCCCCGCGGTCGTCAAGGCGGCACAGCAGTCCGAGTTCATCCATGTGCGACGACAGTTCGTCGCGGAGCAACCAGTCCGCCTCGCTCTGCGTGAACAGCGCCTTCGTCGTCCGTTCGCGAACCAACTCGACGGCCCAGAAGAAACCTGTGCCGCGTACATCGCCCACGAGCGGCAGAGATCGCAGGTGGTGGAATCCGGTGCGCAGGAGGTCCTCGTTTGCGCGAACGTTTTCGAGAACGCCCTCGCGTTCGTAGATGTCCAATGCGGCGCTGGCGATCGCGGTCGTCAGCGGGTGACCGCCGTAGGTCGATCCGTGCATGAACATCTCGCCGCCGGTCGTGAATGGCTCCGCCACGCGCTCAGACATCAACACGCCCCCGAGCGGTGCGTGCCCTGCCGTCACTCCCTTCGCGAAGGTCACGATGTCCGGGCGTGCGCCGACACGTAGGGAACCGAACCACTCGCCGGTGCGCCCGAACCCCGTGATGGTTTCATCGGCGACGAGCAGGATGCCGTAGCGATCGCAGAGGTCGCGCAACCCCGACCAGTAGCCGGCCGGGGGCGTGAAGGCGCCACCGGAGTTCTGGACTGGCTCGGCGATGATCATGCCGACGTGGTCGGGGCCCTCGAACAGGATCGTCTCATGGATCTCGGCGAGGAGAGCCTTCGTGAAGGCGGCTTCGTCGTCACCGAAGGGGTGGCGGTAGGCGTTGGTATTGCTGACGAACGCCGTCGGTACCGCGAGTGGTTCGAAGTACGATCGGCAGTCGGGGAGGCCGGTGAAGCTCAAGGCGCCCAGGGTCGTGCCGTGGTAGGCGAGCTTGCGGGCGATCGCCTTCGTGCGCTGCGGTTCACCGTTCAGGGTGTGCCACTGCCGCGCAAGCTTCCAGGCGACCTCGACTGCCTCGCCACCGCCGCTGGTGAGGAACACTCGCGACAACCCGAGTGGCTCGGCACGCTCGACCACCTGTTCGGCTAGGCGCATCGCAGCCGGATGGGTGATGTACCAGTTCGGCGTGAAGACGAGAGTCGATAGTTGATGCTGCGCCGCCTGCCCGATCTCGGCGCCGAATCCGTGCCCGAGATTCGTGCAGAACAGTCCCGAGAGGCCGTCGATGAAGCGACGTCCGTCGGCGTCGATAACCTCGCACCCGTCCCCGCGCACGATCGTGCGTACCGGCCGGTCGCCGAAGTCGGCGAGGCGCGTGAAGTTCAGGAGCAGTGGTGAATCGATCGCGGCTGGCGCTGGCCGCTGGATCGGCCGCATCTCCCACATCCCTCGTGATGGACCCGGGGTCTTCCGACCCTAGAGGATCCTGACTGAGCGTTCAGTGTGACCTCAGTCTACCCTCGCCAAGGGGCGCGGGCAAGGATGTCAGTGCCCTGATCGCGCGTCGCTAGGCCTCGATATCGGCTCCTAGGTCGGCTCGTGCGGCTTTGATGCAGACCGCTATGAAGCGAGTCGTGGTCATGCCCCGGTCGTGGTTCGACAGCGCCACGGCAAGACCGTCGACCAGGGCCGACAGGTGATCGAGCGACATGTCGATGTCGGCGCTGAGGAACTCGCCGGTCGCGATGCCTTCCTCGATGATCCTGCGCAGGGCGGACCGCCACCGCTCCTCGTGCGTCGCGCGCACGGTGCGGATCGCGTCGTCGTGGAGCGCTCGCACCCAGGTCTCGAGCCACAGCCGCCATTCGGCGTCTGCGCGGACATCCCCGGCCGAGTGCCGCAGGATGCAGAGCAACTTCTCGGACGCCGACTGCATCGTCGATAGGTCGCGCTCGAGGGCCGCGTGAAACTCGTCCTCGGCCAGTTGGAGGGCGGCCGCCATGGCCCCGGCAAGTGATCCGAAGTGATACAGGACCAGACCGGTTGAGGTACCCGCGGCAGCCGCGATGTCATGGACGCGGGTGCCCGCGAAACCACGCTCAAGGAGGAGGTCGATGGTGGCCCGGAGGATCAGGGCTCGGCGTTCCTCGGGCGCCTTCGTGCGTGCGGCCAGCCCCTCAGCCTCGCGCGTCACTCGTGCGGGTATCGACAAGGTGCGCCTCCGATCACCATCCGGTTCTCCTGTCGCCGCGTGCGCACTTCGCTCGGGGACACCGGGCGAAGATGCCGGCACGGTATCGTGAAGTCGGAAATTCTGAACGGTTATTCAGGTACAGTGTCGGCTGAAGGGCGCAGTCGCTGTGCGCTGTGATTCTTGCGCAGTTCGCGACGGGGTTCGGGAACGGAGGGCGGGTGTCGGACGGGCAGATGGCCGCACATGCGGGTGACCGCGCAGCTCGGTTCGTCGACGAGGTGCTCATCCCCCTCGAGGTGGAGGCCGAGCGCGCGGGCGGGCCGCTGTCGGCACAGCGGCAGGCGCTGATCCGCGAGCAGGCGCTCGCCTACCGAGTGC
>JBILVH010000277.1:0-2776 GCA_044370555.1 Candidatus Nanopelagicales bacterium | reverse complement strand
GCACTCATGCCGGGTGCGGATGCGCGCACTCCGTACGGCATGACCGAGGCCCTCCCGCTCACCGATATCCGCCTCGTCGACATCATGGCCGCACCCGACGAGGAAGGGGTGTGCGTCGGCCACCCGGTCGTCGGTGTCGAGATCGAGATCGCACCGCTCGACGCACTCGGTCGCGCCGGAGCGTTGCCGACGGCCACCGCGGACGTCACCGGAGAGATCTGCGTGCGTGCGGCACACACCAAGGACCGCTACGACGCCCTCTGGGCCACTCAGAGCCGCTCATCCGTCGATGCGTGGCACCGCACCGGAGACGTCGGTCATCTCGACAGTGCGGGTCGGCTCTGGGTCGAAGGTCGGATGGCCCACGTGATTGCGACGGCGGACGGGCCCGTGACACCCGTCGGCGCGGAGCGCCGCGCCGAGACGTTGCCCGGTGTGCGGCAGGCCGCGTGCGTGGGCATCGGACCGCCCGGTGCGGCCGTCGTCGTCATGGTCATCGTCCCGACCGACCCCCCCAGGCGCGACGGGCTCGCCGACTCCGACCTCACCGCGGCGGTGCGCGCGCGCGTCGGTGAACATGTCGCGGCCGTCCTCGCCGTGCGTGCGTTGCCGGTCGACATCCGCCACCAGTCGAAGATCGATCGACGCGCTGTGGCTCGGTGGGCCGAAGGCGTGCTCGCTGGCCGCCGCATCAGGAGGCTCGTGTGACCGGGTGCGTGCTGGTGACGGGGGGGCGCGGCCTGCTCGGCGGTGCCACCGTGCGCGCCTTGCTCGCCGCGGGATACACCGTGCGCACGGTGCAGCGGAATCCGAGCGGAGCCGCCGGGGTCGACGAGGTTCTCGCGGACATCCGCGATCCCGACGCGATGGCCGCGGCCGCGGTCGGGTGCACCGCGGTTGTGCATCTGGCCGCGCGCGTCGCCGTCACGGGAGACTGGGCCGAGTTCGCCGCGGTGAACGTCGAGGGCACCCGCGTCGTCCTCACCGCGGCCCAGCGCGCTGGTGCGAAGCGTTTTGTCTACGTGTCCTCGCCGTCGGTCGCGCATGTCGGTGCTGCACTCGTCGGTGCACCCGCTGGTCCCGCGGATCCGCAGGGTGCGCGCGGCAACTACTCGCGCAGTAAGGCGGCTGCTGAGCTTCTGGCACTTGGTGCGGACTCCCCGGAATTCGCGGTGGTTGCCATCCGACCGCACCTGGTCTGGGGGCCGGGGGATACCCAGTTGATCGAGCGCATCTGGGCCCGGGCGCGCACCGGCCGACTCGTCCTCGTCGGTTCGGGTGCCGCGCTGGTCGACACGACGTACGTCGACAATGCGGCCGATGCCCTTGTTGCGGCCGTTGAGCGCGCAGGCCATGCCGACGTACACGGGCGGGCGTTCGTCATCTCCAACGGAGAGCCGCGCACGGTGGCCGAACTCTTCACCGGGATCTGCGCGGCGGCCGGGCTGCCGGGCCCGCGGCGGCGGGTGCCCTTCCGAGTCGCTTGGCTCGCCGGTGCGGCGATCGAGCGGGTCTGGGGCGGCCGCGAGGGGGATCCGCCGATGACGTCATTCCTCGCCGAGCAACTCGCCACGGCGCACTGGTTCGACCAGCGGTCCGCCCGGGAGGCTCTGCAATGGAGTCCCCGCGTGTCGGTCGCCGAGGGCCTGGCGCGCCTGACCTAGAGTGCACGAAGGCCCGGTGGAAGTATGAGTTCCACCGGGCCTTCGCTGTCCGCTACCGCTGGCGCGGCCCGATCACTCGGGTGCTGTCCGCGCCGCGGTGCGAATCCCCGCACAGGATGCTCGACGTCAGCCTCGCCGTTCCGCCTTCCGCCCGGCCCAGTGGGCCCTGCTTCCCGCGGATCACATCCGATCTCCCCGGTCACCTTGCGGCTCCCGGCTCGACTGTCTCCCCGTTCGCCTTGCGGCTCCCGGCTCAACGTCCGTCCCGTTCGCCTTGCGGCTCCCGGTCCGGTTGCGCTGGCCTCGCTGCCAGCGGGTCACCCACGCCTTGCGGCGTTCGGCCTCCCGCCCGGCTGCTCCAGGTGGCCTGCTCCGCGTCTTCCGGTTGCCCGGTTCCGCTTCACCGACCTTCCAGCGCATCCGCCCCGCTCCTCGGTGGCTGACCTCTCGGCCTGCTCCGCATCTGCTGGGCTGTGCGGTCCCGGCCCCTTGCGGCGCCGGTGAGACAGTTCTACCCACCGCGCAAGCGACACGCAAGGGTTTTTCGAAACCCCTTTGACCACTTCAGTTAACAGGGGTTTCACCGCGAAACTCCAGTGTTCACAGGTCACAGCACACCGTAAGGTTTGGGGCGTGACGCGGGGCCTTTCAGCGCAATCGTCACGGCCCGCATGGCTGTCCGGTGCCGTCACCGCGGATGATTCCCGTGATGCGGGCCGAGCCCGTCGACGCAATCTCCCGTGGGCTGCGCTGGTGGCATGGGAGGGCGGAGTTCCCGACGGGGTCGACGACGTGATCGACCGCATCACCGCGGATCCGCGCAGTGGCCTGGTCTGCCAGTTGCTCGGTGACCCTGCGTTCCGATGTCGACGGAACGACGGTCACGTCGTAGGCACTCGCACCGGTGGCGATCGTGATGCGTACGTCCTTGATGTTGGCGATCTCGCTGATGCTGTCTGGGGGCCGTGGGAATGGGATGTGCGCATTGCTGCGGTGCGCATCGCACTGAGCGCGCGAAGTGAAGAGGGTGCCGTGCGCGCGGTACGCGAGTTCGCGCAGGCCTATCGCGCGCAGATCCGCGCAGCCTCAGCGCGAGATGAATTCATACCCAC
>JBILVH010000038.1:0-10609 GCA_044370555.1 Candidatus Nanopelagicales bacterium | reverse complement strand
CGACCCCGCTGTGTGGCTCCCCATCAGCGCGATCGGGCGCGAGGACCGGCTCGACCTGAGCGTGCGACTCGACGCCGGTCAAGTCAACCGTGGTAGCGGCGAGATCCTGCGCTACACCGTGGACGGCGTGAAGGGCTCCGCGGACGACTCCGGGTTCCTCCGACTGGTCACCTACACGACGCTGGAGGGAGACGAATGGCGGGCCGCCGAGCCAGGTACGTATCCGACCGCGACCACCGCGGAGCCGCTTGATCCACTGCGCAGTCGGGTCGTCGTCGAGGACGGGATGATCCGGGTCTACCTCGACGGGGCTCTGGTCAACAGTTGGCCCGCGACGCCGGAGCAGGAAGATGCGGTGTCGGTCCTGCTCGGGATGCAGCCCTTCCCGTCGATGCCCGGACCGGTCTCGCGCTGGCGATTCATCCTGGCCGACACCGGCACGACCTACCTGCCGGTCCCGGCGTACGCACTGAGCCTGCAGAACTCCGATGCGACGGATGCCACCACATGGGAATGGCGGGTAGATGACCGTACGCTGTCGCGGTCGCTCACCGAAACGGTCCGCTACACCGTGCTGGCCCGGGGCTCCGCGACCAGCCCGGTCCCCGACTCGCGCTACACGGCGTTGCCGACGGAGGTGGACCAGATCGTCGCCCCCTACGCCGAGGCGGTCGTCCGCCCGGAGTGGGACGTCGCAACGGCCGGTGCCGCACTCGTCGACTACCTGACCGGACCCGACTTCACCTACTCCGTGACTGTGGACTACCCCAGCGGGCCGGAACACCTGCGGGCCTTCCTCGAACAGCGCGCTGGCTTCTGCCAGCAATTCGCGACCGCGATGGCGACGATGGCGCGCACCGTAGGTATCGCGTCGCGCGTGGTCGTCGGCTTCACCCCGGGGCGTGAGATCGCGGCCGGCGAGTTCAGCGTCTCCGGCTCGAACCTGCACGCATGGGTCGAGTTGTACGAGCCGGCGACGTCGCGGTGGTTGACCTTCGATCCCACGCCCGCATCGCCCGTGGGACCAGGGCGCCCGCAGGACCTCGCGGCGGCGACCCCGAGCGTCACGGTCACCCCGACGGTCACGGTCGAACCCACGGCAGTCCCGCGACCCACGACGTCGCCCATCGCGCCGGCGCCCCCGTCCCCGGCACCGTCGGTAGCGGCCGCCAGCGGGCTTGGGGGCGTAGTCTCCTTTATCGCGCGGGTGGCCCTGATCCTGCTCGGTGTCGTCCTCGTCGCCGCCCTCCTAGCCGTGCCCGCCATTCTCCGGCTCCGGCGACGCGAGATACGGATGCGGGAAGGCTCCGCGACCGCGCTGTGGGACGAACTCATCGACTCGGCGCGCGACCTAGGCATCGACGTCGACCGCGGGACGACCCTTGCGCGCGCAGAGGCGCTGCTCGCCGACCGGTGTGAGTTACGAGGGTTGCGGGTTCATGAGCACTCGCGGGAGCAGCTCGGTGATCTGCGTTCTGCCGCGGAGCACGAGAGGTACTCCCCCGTGAGTTCGACCGGAGCGGTGATGGTGCGCACCGACGTCCAGGCGTGTCGGCGCACGCTCCTGCACTGGCAGGCGCTGCTGTTGCGGAGTGCAACCCGGTACGAGCGGCTGCGCGCCCGACTCATCCCGCGCAGTCTGCGTGACAGCGGACCTCAGGGCAGCCGGGCATAGCGGTAGCCGTTGCGTTCGGTGCCGAACCAACTGTTGATCGTGCGGTCGTACCACGGCCACATGGTGTCAGTGCCGTTGAAGCCCTCGGCGGCGCCGGAGCGTGGCTTGTAGTGGGCACCGCTCCGCAATTCCCAACCCGCCCAGATGCGGTCGATATTGGCGTGGTGGAGGAAGAAGACCGGGTCGTTCGGCGAGGTGTTATAGGCCATCGTCCCCTGCGCAACCCTCGAGCCGACATTCCACAACCCGCCCACGTAGATGTGCACCGCGTTGTGCAGCACGTGCTGTCCCCAGGATTCCTGGGACTGGTCGATCCATCCCTTCGTGCAGACGGCACGCTTGGCATCGCGCCAGCCCTCGAGGTTGTTGCGGAATGAATCGTCGATCGGCGACTTGGCATCGAAGGGCGCGTGGTCGTAGGGGTGCACGGTGAGGCTCTCCTGCACATCGCCAGCCGTTGGCAGATTGATGGGACCCGACAGGAACGCGCCGAAGTTGCGTACGAGGAACGGCTTCGGCTTCACGACACCGTCGAGGAGCGCCGCCGGATCCTGGATGGTGATCGCCCACTGCCCGCGCCGGAAGGGGCCGTCGGTCACCGCCCAGTCGGCCGCCGGATCGCCGTTGCCGCCCATGAAGTCGGGAGCGAAGACTGCGGCCGTCGACGCGGGGTCGGTCCAGTCCCAGTAGGGCAGCGCGAGGCGCGGGTTGCCGCTGACATCGCGCAGCATCTGTTCGTAGCGCATGAGGTACTCGCGGTGCCACGGTAGGAACGTCGGGGAGTTGTGGGCTGCGCCCGCGATATTGCGGCCTTGTTCCCAGCCGAAGCGGCAGCGGAATGCGTCGCGATGCCACAGCACGAACTGGTCGTAGTAGCTGATCCGCGGGTTGCCGGGCGCCGGTACCTTCTTTGCCTTCAGGACGGCGTCGACGAACTCCTTCTTCTCGGCGGGGGTCAGGTCCTTGACGTCCTTGCGGACAGTTGACGTGACGTCACCGCGGATCGAGGAGAGCGCAGGACCCGCGAGGAGTCCGGCGGCAACGATCGCGGCGGTGACCGCCGCGGGAAACGCGAGGCGACGAGGCTTGATCACCCGAGGAGTATGGCACTGCGTGGCATCATCGGGAGTCACATGTCACCTGCATCCGACGCCACGGCCGGCCGCACGCGGGCGGTCTTGCAGCGCTGGCCGCTGCTGTCGATGGCCCTCGGCCTTGTCCTCGTGTTCTTCTTCGTCGACGGTCTGCTGCGCGATGCCGGCCCCCTGCGCGGGAGTGTCCTGCTCGTCGTCGGCGCCTTCCTGGTGGTCGGACTGGCCACGGTCTCCGACGGCGCACTCCCGCACGGGATCGACCTGCGGACCGTGGCCACCGTCCTAGGCGGTGCCCTGCTGGTTGGGTGGGGAGGCCGCAGCCTGGGGCTCTCCGCCGTCTTCAGCGCGGCGGTGCTCGGAACGATCGCGGGCCTGCTGCCCCGCGTGTTCCGACGCGTCAGCGACGCCGACGTCATACCGGTCTACGTAGGTGCGATGGCAGGCATGACCTCACCGGTGGTGCTCCTCGGCCCCGCCTGGCTCGTCCTGGCAGGGCTACTCACAGGGTGCCTGTGGTGCATCGTCCGGGAGGCCTGGATCGGGGTCGGCGGCAAGATCGGAACCATCGCGTTCGCGGGCGTTGCACTCACCGCCCTGGTGTCGGTCTTCTTCGGCTACGCCGGTGCCACCCCATCACTCCCGCAGTACACGCGCCTGCAAGAGATCGGCGTCATCGCCATCGCGATCGTGGGTGCGCTCGTGACCCATTGGCTTGCCTTTGCTCGCCGGTGGGGGGTGCTGCTCGCGTCAGCCGCACCGACAGCGGTCGTGGTGGCGGTGTCCGTCGGAATCAGTCGCGGCATCGCGTTGCCGAACGACGCGCTCGCGGCGGCGTGGTTCGGGGCCTCCTTCGTCGGAATGACCGCGCCCGCCCGGCTGGGTGAACGACGCTGGACGCTCGTTGCCGCCGCTGGGACCTTCGGCATGCTGCTGCTGTTGTTCGAAGCGCACCTCGCTGGACTCGGCGGAGACCTCGGTGCCACCGCGGCCGCGTCGGTGATCTCGGTGCTGGGCCTGCGCTGGATCATCGAACGACGATGGCGAACGACCGGAGGACGGACCTAGCCGGTCCACGCGCGGGCCGCGGAAACCGCCGCGGGAGCGGACACAAAGCCCCAGCCGAGCGCATCGTTCGGCACACCGCCGACGGCGGCTGATGGCTGTCCGCACTGTGTATCGGGTCGCGGTTGCGCGCTTGTGCGCAGCAGGCGCGCGACCTCGTCGGGTCTACCAACGAGGTCGGGATTCGCCTGCAGCATGAGTGCGGCCACGCCGGCGACGAGGGGTGCTGCGAACGACGTACCCGAGACCTCCTGATAGATACCGTCACGCGTCGCGGTAACCACCCGCTCGCCTGGGGCGACCACGTCTGGGGCGGTGCGTCCGTCGGGTGCGGGCCCACGCGACGAGAATGACGAGAGGGCCCCGCTCTCATTCACGGCACCCACACTGAGGAACGCATCGCCCTCGCCCACGGGGCTCGCAGTTCCGCAGTCCGGGCCGTCGTTACCGGCTGCGTATACCTGCAGGATCCCGGCGGCCGCGAGTGCGCGGCTTGCCCGACGCAGTGGTTCATCATCCGCTGCACGCACCCAGGAACTATTGACGATCTGCGGCCGCAGTTCCGGGCGAGGGTCGGTTTCGTCGACCTTCGTGGGCGCGAGCATGAACTGCATAGCGTGGACCACGCCGGAGAGCGGACATCCCGACTCCGTGCACGCAATGCCAGCGATCCACTGGGCCCCCGTGGCCACCCCAATCACATCGCCGACAGCAAGACCTGCGACAGCCGTGCCGTGACCGGCAACATCGGTCGGCTGCCCGCGGAACGTGCGGATCGGACTCCACCAGTTGTGGTCATCGCCGACGTCGCGGCCGCGATAACCATCACGCAGGGCTTCGTGATCCGACGACACTCCCGTATCAATGATGCCGATCGTCACACCACGGCCGTCGATCCCCTCAGCGTGCAGACCCGGCACGCCGAGCGCAGCAACCTCCCAGCCGCCATCACCGGGATCCGGGAAGGGCGGCGCGGGCACGACCGGGTCGTCAAGGCCGGCCGGCACCTCCTCCTGCCACACCTTCGCCACTCCGGGCAAGCGGGCGAGTTCGGGACCGAGCTCGGGTGTGCCGGCGAAGACCAGGCTGTTGGAGATCCACAGCGACACGAAGCGGGCGTTCGCCCTTGTGGCGGCGTCGATCGCCGCCGCCTGCGAGGTGCCTGCGGTCTCGCGCAGGCGCCGTACGACCTCGCGCCCCCGCTCGCCCCAATCGGCGATCTGCTCGACGCCGGACAGATCCGCCTCGTCGCTGAACTGCACGAGGAAGAGTTCGTCACCGGGCTGCAGTGTCGCGGACGAGTAGTCGGTTCGCACCCCGTTGTCGAGGGTGGGCGCAGAGCATGCCGCCGCCAGCACTGCCGCGCACAGGAGCGCGGGCCAGGCCAGGAGTCCACGCGACATCCCAGCAGGGTACGACCTCGGGCCGCACGAACCACCCGCATGAGAAAACCGAATGACCGGCCATACCGTTTTTCGGGCAGCGCCTAGTCTCTCGGTATGAGTGCACTCAAACCGATCGGTATCGCCGTCCTCGCTGGGCTGCTGCTAGCAGCGTGTTCGTCCGGGGGTGGTTCGGTCACGTCCGACTCGGGAGGGGCACCGGCCTCCGTGGGTGTCCCTAGGTCGATCGTGGCGATCGGGGACAGCTTCACCGCGGGCTTCGGCTTCTTCGACGACGGCAACGAGATGACGGGCGACGAGTTCGAGGCATGCGTCGATCTCGAAGGTGGGCCGATCGTGCGGAACAATCCGTGCTCGTCGAACTCGACCCTGCGCTCGACCAAGGGACCGCTGACCTACGCCACTGATTTTGGTTTCGCCAACCAGGTGTCCTGGGCGGCGCAGGCGGCCACTGCCCTCGGATTCGATGCCGCCAAGGCCGCCACCGGCTACGCCAACCTCGCGGTCTCCGGCTCCACAGCGCGCGAGTGGGCCGAGGGGTCGATCAAGGACTCTGCTGGCGTCCCCCTGCTCGATGCCGCGATCAGTCGTTCACCCGACGTCGTCCTCATGACACTCGGCGGCAACCCGACGCTCGCGAGAGTCCTGATCGAGGAGGCCGACCGCTGCGCGCCGTTTGATACGACACCCATCGGTGCGGACCTCTACGAGTGCTTCGCCAAGATGGTCTCCGAGGACGGCACACGACCGGCTCTAACCACGGTGTACGAGCGACTGCTCACCGAGACCAAGGCGCACATTGTGGTGGTGCTCTATCCGATAGTGATGCCACTGATCAGTGGCTACTCACCGCAAGCCATCGCCACGGCAGCTCAGGCGTTGAATGACACCGTCACCGCGGCCATCGCCACGGCGACCGAAGGGCGTGCGGATGCGGCTCGGCTGGTGAGCGTTCAACCGACGTTCGCCACCGGCGTGCTGCCCGGCAGTTACAGCTCCGAAGCGACCTGTGTCGGCGAAGCCAAGACCCGGGGCGTCGACGGTCCGAGCAACCAGTCGGCCGACACGCAGGACGCGCTCTTTCCGAGCCGGTTCGAGACCATCGGTTATTGCACCGGCACACCCTGGGTCATCTCGACCGACCTCGGAGTCCACCCGAACCGTGCGGGCTACGCGCACTTCGCGGAGCGTGCGGTCACCGCCGTGCCCAAGTAGCTCGCGCGAAGACGGCGCCCGCGTCAGCCGCAGAGTGAGCGGATGAGCGGCACCGGATCCTCGTAGCCGCCCGACCACCCATTCGGTCGAACCTCGAGGTGCAGGTGCACCGCACCGGGTGACCCAGTGTCGCCCATGTAGCCGATGAGTTGCCCGGCCTTCACCGAGTCGCCGTACCCGACGACGATCGAATCGAAGTGCCCGTAGAAGAACATGCCCTGCGACCCGGTGATGTCGAGGATGAGGCCGCCGTTGCTCTGGTAGCCCGAGCGAGTGACCGTGCCGGATGCGATCGCGTAGATCGGCTCACCCCGCGAGCCCATCAGGTCGAGGCCGGCGTGGGTGCGTCCCCCCGGCCGAGGCGCACCGAGGCCGTCGCCGTAACTGAAGGTGGCGACCGGACAGAACAGGCCGCGCACGCTGGTCGTCGATCCGGAGGAACCGCCGTTGCCACCGCTACCGCCGCCGTTGCCGGCACCGGTAGCAGAATCTCCCGCCCCCGGTCCGAAGGCAGTTCCGTACTCCGCGTGAGCACGAGCTGCCGCGCGCGCCACCTGGCTGCCGAGGGCGGTCCAGGTGTAGGTGGCGATCATCCCCGTGGTCGGCAGTCCGTTATCGGACTGGAAGGAGCGCACCGCCGCATCGGTCTTCGGTCCGAAGTAGCCGGTGGCCGGCTTCACACCAAGCGCACGCTGGACGACGGCAACCGCTTCACCACTGTCCGTCGCCTCCAGCACCGGCGGATCACCGGCGGCGGCACCCGTGTTGGCGGGCCGTTGGGACGGCGTCTCCTGCAGGTCGGAGGGTTCGCCGTCGGTGAACCCGTCGGGGGTTGCCGCCGCACGCAGGGCCACGCGGACAGTCTTGGCACCGAGGGCAGCCCAGGTGAATGTCGCGACCTGGCCGGTTGTCGGAAGGCCGATGCTCTCCTGGTACTCCACGACCGCACGGTGCGTCTTGGGGCCGAAGTAGCCGGTCGGCTCGACGTCTAGGGCGCGCTGCGCCGCGGCGATGACCGTGCCGTAGTCGCCTTCGGCGATGATCGGCAGCTTCGCCGCTGGCAGTGCCGTACGCGCCCGCTTCTTCGGTCGTTCGGCCTGGCTCTGGTCGCGTGAGGCGCGGGTCCGCTCTGGTCGCGGTTCCGGCTGCGCAGCGGCGGGCGCCGCTTTGCGGGTCGGCTTGGGCGTAGCGGTCTGACGTGCTTCAGTCGCGGCCGGCGAGGGTGCAGCAGGGTTGCCCGCAGCGGACGAGGCCGATGCCCGTGGAGACTGCGACGCACCCGGCACGGACGTCGCGTCCGCGGCGCTGCCCGCGGCTGCAGGATCCGAATCGCCACTCGGTCGCAGGATCACCACACCTGCCGCCGCCACGATCGCGACCGCGGTGCCTGCGACCACGAGGCGGCGGATCCGGATACGTCGGGCCCGGGCCGCGCGTCGCGCCTGTCGCGCGGAGCGGTAGTCGTCGGGCATGGACACAGCCTCCCAGGTGGACGGCGGACCTGCGCCAGGGCGGTCCAACCACGTGGGGACAGACTCTACCCGAAGGTCACATTTCGGTCACATTGGCCTCAGCAGCCCCACTAGTCACAGCGCCTGTGCGGCCGGTCGGCGGGGTAGCCCGGTGGTTGGCACCGGCGGGACCGAGAAAGTCTCGCGCGGGTCCCGAAGGACCCACGCGAGACGTGGCGGTGGCGGTGGGATTTGAACCCACGGTGAAGTTGCCCCCACACGCGCTTTCGAGGCGCGCTCCTTTGGCCGCTCGGACACGCCACCGCCGAGAAGGGTACATCAGCCCCCGCGGGGTCAGTCCTGTCGGTGAGTGGCGAAGAACCCGCGTACTAAGGCACCGCATTCGTCCGCGAGCACACCGCTGATCACCTCCGGGCGGTGGTGAAGGCGTCGGTCCCGGAGCAGATCCCACATAGAACCGGCGGCACCGTATGCATCGTTCCAGGCACCGAACACGACCCGGTCAACGCGCGCCATGCTCAACGCACCCGCGCACATCGGACACGGCTCCAACGTGACGACGACGGTGCAGCCACTCAACCGCCACACGCCCAACCGTTCCGCCGCGGCTCTGATCGCGAGGATCTCCGCATGTGCCGTCGGATCACCGCTGACTTCGCGCGCGTTGGCCGCCTCCGCGACCACCTCGCCGCTGGCGTCTAGGACCACGGCACCCACCGGTACGTCATCCCCCGAACGCACTGCGAGAGCGAGTGCACGCTGCATCGCGGCGTCGAAGGGCGTCACTGGCATACGTCCCCGCCCGCAGCCGCGACCCGGTGGGTCGGACTAGAGCACACCTTCGTCCAGCAATGCCTCGACCAGGTCGCCGAACCCGAGCCGCCCGGCGATGGAGGTGACCTGTTCGTCTGGGAAGAGCTCGCCGTCACTGCACAGCACGTCAAGTTCAGCGGCGTCGAACCCGAAGTCGGTCAGGATCTCGAAGTCGCCTGCCGGCTCGGGTTCGTCCAGCTCGTCGTCGTCCTCCGGAACCTCGACGCCGGCCAACTCAGCGGCCTCCTCGGCAAGAGACCAGTCGTAGGCAGCGTTCAGGTCCGAGACGAATGTGCGAGCCGACCCGTCATGCAGGACGCGAATCATCAGGAAGAACTCGTCAGCCACCGCGACGAAGCCGAGGGTTCCGCCTTCACCGGGCAACTGCCGAAGTGCGGCGATCAGATCGGGGACTGATGCACTGGCGCGATCGGCCAGCCGCGCAACCTGCCAACGACCCTCCTCGCGCCATGCGGCGAAGGCGAAGTCGACTCCCTCGTCCTCATCTACCTCGACGGTCATGGCGCACCTCCCTCTCGCTTCACCGGCCACCTACGGCGGCAGCCGCAGTGACCTTCTTCTCCCATCCACGCTCGCTCATCGTGGCACGTCTCGACCCGCGCGTCACGCGGCTTCACCAGACCGGTCGCTCACTGCCCCGCAGCCTGGGCCGCGATGTCCCGCCGGAAGTGGGCACCATCGAGTTCGATTCGATCTAGTGCGTCGTACGCGAGTGCACGCGCAGCGCACAGGTCGTCACCGTGAGCCGTGACCGACAGCACGCGGCCACCGGCACTCACGACCTGCCCCTCGACTGATCGCGTGCCCGCGTGAAACACCCGGGCACCGCTCACCTCGGCCTCGGCCAGACCCGTGATCACGTCGCCGGTGCGCACCTTGCCCGGGTAGCCGTGAGCGGCAAGCACGACGGTCACGGCCGCGCCGGTGCGCCACTCCAGCGGTGGATGCTCCGCCAACTCGCCCCGTGCTGCCGCGCGCAAGAGTCCCGCGAGTGGCGTCGCGAGCATCGCGAGGACCACCTGGGTCTCGGGGTCACCGAACCGCGCGTTGAACTCGATCACGCGGATGCCGTTGCCGGTGAGTGCGAGCCCCGCGTAGAGCAGACCGGTGAACGGCGTGCCCCGGTTGCGCATGGCATCCACGGTCGGCTGGAGCACATCGGCGAGCACTCGCTCGCTCAGGTCGGCGGGTGCCCACGGCAGCGGGCAGTACGCGCCCATCCCACCGGTATTGGGGCCCGCATCACCATCTCCCACGCGCTTGAAGTCCTGTGCCGCGAGCAGCGGGACGACCGTCCTGCCGTCGGTGACACCGAACAGTGACACCTCCGGCCCATCGAGGAACTCCTCGATGACGACTGCGCGACCGTCCCCGATCACCGTCAGTGCATGATCAAGGGCCTCGTCGTACGACGACGTGACGACAACCCCCTTGCCGGCCGCTAGACCGTCATCCTTCA
Source organism: Candidatus Nanopelagicales bacterium (assembly GCA_044370555.1). Lineage (GTDB taxonomy): Bacteria > Actinomycetota > Actinomycetes > S36-B12 > S36-B12 > CAINMH01. Next base: position 395 of record JBILVH010000038.1, on the reverse strand, counting down.
CGACGTACGGTGGATCGAACGCGGCGAGCGCATCCTGCACCTCGCCTTGCCCCGCGCAGACGAAGGATGCGGCGGTGGGTACTCCTGCTTCGTACATGACCTCCTTCGCAAAGGCCTTGCTCCCTTCGAGGCGGGCCGCCGAAGCCGAGGGGCCGAAGCAGTCGATTCCGCGGGCGCGCACGGCATCGCCGGCACCCTTCACCAGGGGGAGCTCCGGGCCGATGACTACGAGGTCCGCTCGAAGTGATTGGGCCAGGTCGGCGACGGCGCGCGCATCGGCCACGTCGACCGCGTGTACGGGCACGAGGGCGGCAATGCCGGCATTGCCGGGGGCGGCATGCACCGCCGCAACGAGGGGGTCACGGAGGAGTGTATGGACCAGCGCATGCTCGCGG
>JBILVH010000276.1:0-2820 GCA_044370555.1 Candidatus Nanopelagicales bacterium | reverse complement strand
CGGTGCGGGTGCTAATGGTGGCGCCGGTGGCACTGGTGGCGCTGGTGGTGTGAGCCCCCAGGGCACGGGCGGTGACGGTGGCGCTGGTGGGATCGGTGGCGCCGCGGGCGACGGAGGCCTGGGTGGTGAGGACACCGCCCCGCTCAGTACTTCCGGCAACGGTGGCGCTGGCGGCATCGGCGGCGCCGGTGGCGCGGGTGGCGCCGGTGGTATCGGCGACACAACGGGCGGTCTTGGCGGTGACGGCGGTGACGCTGGGGACGGTGGCACCGGTGGCGACGGCGGTGCGAACGGCACCCCGGGTGGCGCGTCCGGTGACGGTGGTGACGCCGGTAACGGCGGCGCCGGCGGCAACGGCGGCAACGGTGGCCTGTCGGGTGGCGCTGGTGGTACCGGTGGTGCGGGCGGCGTGGCGGCGTTCGGTGGTGCCGCGGGTGCGGCCAGCGGTGGTGCCACGGCAGGCACCGCGGGAGCCAACAGCACTCCCGGGGCCGCCGGCAACGACGGAGCCGACGCCTAGGCGGGCAGTTCAGCCGGTGGTGCTGACCGGGGCGTTACGCCTCGATCGGCTCCAACTCGCCTGAGTCGACGTCGTAGATCGCGCCACCCACGACGGTGCCTGCCTTCAGGGTCGTGAGGGATCGCAGGCGGACGATGTCGGTGACGAGTGCCGCTCGCTGATCGGCAACCGTGCTGATCTCGATGCTGCGGGTGTCGACGGCCGACGCGTCGTAGATCGCCTGGTGGATGGCGGCCTCATCGCCACTAGCCATCTTGCAGTCGGTGTGCGGCATGACGAGTATGCGCGTCACCCCGAGCAGGTGTGTTGCCAGCACGAGGCTGCGCTGCACGTCGTAGGTCGCTCTCGCTCCGGCGTTCCGCAGGATCTTCGCGTCACCGGGCTGCATGCCGGTGATCGCGAGCGGGGCGATGCGGGAGTCCATGCAGGTCACGATGGCCAGGCCCCGGGCTGCCGTGCCGGACACGTGCGTGGGCTCATGTACGTAGGTGCGGTTGGCCGCCAGTACATCTGCGAACTCGTCGGCGGGGAAGGGTAGGCGCGGGTACGCGCGGGAGAGCGGCACGGGGGAGAGGGTAGCGGACCGTGCGGGGGCGGAAGGGGTGATGAGCGGCGCGTGGCAGCTCGTCCGGCTCAGCGGCGCACGAGGACCGAGGCATCCATGCCCCACGCGAGCGTGAGGTGTGCCGCCACGCCGACCAAGATCGACCGGAAGCGCAGTGCAACATAGCCGAGCACGAGGCCGCCGATCAGGCTGGATACCGCCTCGGGGAGTGGTTTGGCCAAGTGGATGAGGCAGTAGCTGAAAGCCATGATGGGCACGATGTGAATTCCTAACACCGGCCGTCCCGCGAAGACGATGAAGCCGCGGAAGAAGAACTCCAGCGCGATGAAGGTGGCGCCGTACAACACCTCCCAAAGCAGGAGCTGCCCCCACGAGGCAGGGTCGCGCAGGAACGGGTAGACGGCCGCAAAGCGCTCCTCCGCGGCGAAGAACCAGACCGCGGCGAGAAGTGCGGGTACCGAGAGCGCGAAGGCGACCCACTCCCTCCTGAGTAGCGCCGTCGAGAGCCCGTAGCCGCGGATCGAGTCCCCGACTGCGCGCGCATACGCCACTGGCACTGCGATGTAGATGGCGATCGACCAACCGGCGAACCACGCCAAATTGGCAAACCCCACGCCCACGTTGCCCTCGGGAACGGTGAACGGTCGCAGTTGTGATCCCCAGACGAGAAGCGAAGGGCCGAGCCACAGGCACGCGATGAATAGCCAACCTCGCCAGGCGAGGTTGCCGCGGTGCCGGACGAGCGCGATGGCGACCGCGGCTACTGCTGGTAGAGCGAAGACGGCGAGGGTCCGGTCCAGGTGGCCATCGCGCCAGGTCTCGATCGGGACCGGGCCGTAGGCGAGTCCCAGGATCACCAGGGTGCATCCGCCGAGTGCGACCACGACGGCGGCTGCACCGCGGCCGTGGGTGCGCCAGGCCCAGAGGGCGACCGCGACCACTGCACCAACCCCGAGTGCCAGGGCGGCCCAGGTCGGCATGGGGTGAACCTAGTCGGGCAGGTGCACCGGGCTAGCGCGGGTGCATGGAGTCCATGCCCGCACGCCACGCACCGGCACTGACCTGCCCCGCTTCCACAGGCACGATTCGGTAGGCCCAACTGCTCGGCTCCGTGTAAATCGTGAACACCGGTTCCCCGGCCGGAGTGATCTCACTGATCAACTGCCGCCCGCCGTAGGCGGTGATCCAGTTCCCGCTGGTCATGCGCCGACTGCTCCCGCAGCAGGCCGACGTCTGGGAGCGGGGGTCGCTGACATTCTCGATCACCGTCGCTGTCCCCGCTTGCTCGTCGATCCGGAACCGCAGCGAGCGGGCAACCCGGTCAGCGGCACTGCCGTTGTCGAAGACGGTGATCGTGCCGTCGGGAAGCAGCCTGGCATCGTGCGGGCCGCTGATCGGGTACGGGTCCTCCAACCCCACTATGCGCAGACTGCGGTCCGTGGCGCTGCCCCCCAGTTTCCACATGATCTCGCCGCTCGCTCGGTCGACCTTGAGGACAGCGTCGAGATTGCGCGCAGTGATGAGCACCGCGTCCCCCGCATCCTCGACCGTGTTGAGGTGGACGATGTCCCACGACCCGTCGTCCTTGAGGGCGCCGGCAAATCTCTTGCGGATCCAGCGTTCGGACTCAGCCAGTGCCACGTGGTCCACGGTCGACCATCGCCAGACAATGCGGCCGGCGGCGTCGATCTCAATGACCTGACCGTCCTCCAGGGTGTCGGCCGCGCCACCGCCA
>JBILVH010000275.1:0-2824 GCA_044370555.1 Candidatus Nanopelagicales bacterium | reverse complement strand
TGTCGCCGAAGGTCACGACCGTCAGCCATTGCGTCGTGCCCGCCAGGCGGCCGAGTGCATCCTGTTCGTACCTCGAGTGCTCGTGCACACCCGTGAGAGCCGCGGGGTGGAGCGCCTGCATCAGCAGCGCGCGGACGCCGCCCACGAGAGTCGGCAGGGCACCGTGCACCGCCCACGCCGCCGAGCCCGGGCCGAAGTAGCCGGCATCACGACCCCGCGACAGTTGCTGCACCCACTCCGGCTGCCCATCCGCCGAACCCGAGACCATCCTCCGGAAGCCCGATGCGACGAGTGCACGGGCTGAGGCAAGGGGGTTCACCCCTGTAGCCTGCCTCAGCCCGTGCGGTGCGGCCAATCGTGCTGCCTACGGTTCGAGCGTTCCCAACGTCACGGTGAGGTCCTGCTCCTCGCCATCGCGGTCGATGGTGAGCGTGAGTGCGTCACCGGGCGCCTTCGCGCGGATAGCGACGATGAGCGCGGTGGCGTCCTCAACGACCCGGCCATCCACCTTCGTGACGACGTCACCCTCGCGCACCCCGGCCGCTTCGGCCGGACCACCCGGGTTCACACCCTCGATCCGTGCCCCCGACCCGGTGTAGTTCATGTCGAGGCGGACGCCGATGACCGGAGTGCTCGACGTACCCGTCGCGATGATCTCCTCGGCGATGCGCTTTGCAGTGTCGATCGGGATGGCAAACCCGAGGCCGATCGACCCGCTCGTTCCGCCGATGCCCAGCGTGGCGATCGCGGAGTTGACTCCGATGACCTGCCCGAGTCCGTTGACCAGCGGACCCCCGGAGTTGCCGGGGTTGATCGCCGCATCGGTCTGGATCGCGTTGATGTACGACCCCTCGCCCTGCCCACCCGCGGTGACGGGGCGGTTCAGCGCACTCACGATGCCGGAGGTGACGGTGCCGGTGAGCCCGAGCGGTGAGCCGATCGCGATCGCCGTGTCGCCGACCTGCAGATCGCCCGATGAACCGAGTGTCACGGCGGGCAGACCGGTGCGCTCGACCTTCACGACCGCTAGGTCGTAGCCGGGGTTCGCGCCGACCAGTGTCGCGGGAGCCTTCTGCCCGTCGGGGAAGACGATCTCGATGTCGCCCCCGCTGCCCGCGGCATCCGTGACGTGGTTGTTGGTGAGGATGTAGCCGTCCTCGCGGATGATGAAGCCCGAGCCGGTGCCGGAGCCACCCCCACCGCTGACGTTCAACTGGACCACCGACGGCTTGAGCGCGGCGGCGATCGCGGCGATCGAGCCGTCCGCGGGCGCGCTGCCCCCGGACCCGCCGACCTGGCTGAGGGAGGGGCCCACGGTCACGATCTGCGGACTGCTCGTGGCGCGCGCGGCGGCGAATCCCGCCGCTCCACCCACGCCGCCGGCGACGAGCGCCGTCACGGCGACGCCGACGATCAGGAGGCCGGCACCGCGCTTGCGCGCGGGGGGTGCCGGCGGCATGGAGTACATCGGTCGGTCGAGCACCACGGTCGGGCTCGAGCCGGGGCCCGAGGGGCCGCCGTACGAGCCACCGCCGTACGAGCCACCGCCGTACGAGGGATAGCCGTAGTCGGGGTACGGCCCGCCACTGCCGTAGCTGCTTGCGCCCTGCCCGGTGCCGTAGTCGGGGTAACCGTGCGGGAATCGGGTCGGCTCGGGGTTCATCGCTCCTCCTGGTTCGGTGGGGCAGTGCGGTGTCGCGGGTCGCTGTCTGCCGCTCCACCACAATGACGTCCCCCTCGGGGCCCGCGCCAATCCAGCGGGCAGGCCCGAACAGATCCCGAACATTTGCGGGCGGCCCCGCGGGACGGCGGCTTCCCGGCTCCGCCTCCGCCCCATGCCGCGCCGGGCCGCTGGGGGTGCGGCATGCTGACGGGGTGGACGAAGCGGCCGAATCCCTCGAGCGGATCGTCGCCGACGCCCGCGAGCGGGGCGACACCGCTAGGCGCGAGGGAGCGACCTTCGTCGCCGCGTGGCACGCGGCCCGCGCCGGCCAGGCACTGCTCCAACTCGGTCGGCCCGCCGAAGCGCTGCCGGAGTTCGACCAGGCTGCGGCCATGCTCACGGCGGTCCGGGCCGAGGGCGTCCACGAACTGCGCGAGATGCTCTTCGTGACCGCGCAGTACCTCAGCGCCGGCGAGCCACTCCCCTCGCTCCCCGACCTCGAGGCGTGGGTCGCCATCGGGCGCGCATCCGCCCTCACCTCGCTGGGACGCTGGAACGACGCGGCAGCGGCCGTCGAGGCCGCCCGCCCGCTGGTCCGGGGCTGGGGCCGCGGCCAGCTGCGCAAGGTACTCGCATCGATCTCCGACCAGATCGCACGCAACAGCGGCGGGTCAGAGCAGGCCCTCGGCGCCCTCAACCGGCAGATCGCCGCGCGCGACACGGACGAGACGGCTCGACTGCAGGCGCGGTACGAGCGTGCCGCGCTGCTGCGCGAACAGGGCAAGCCGCAGGAGGCCATGCGCGAGGCGTTGCTGCTCATCCGCGACGCCGACGCCGCGGGTGACATCTGGATCCTCGCGGCGGCGCGGCAGGTGTTCGGCGCGATCCTCATCGACATGGGCTCGGTCGCCGAGGGCGTGCAGACCCTCGCGCTCGCCTTCGACGGCTTCGCCCAGGCCGGCGACCTGCAGGCGGTGGTCGGCGCGGCACCCGGGCTGGCCTGGCAACTGACCGAGTCCGGCGACGCGCGGGCGGCAGCCGATGTGCTGCGCCGCGCGATATCGGCCGCCGACGACCTGATCAACGCACCCGATGCCGGCGGGGCTGGCGCCGTGCGCACCGCGCGCGTCGACCTGCTCACCGCGCTCGGCACGACGTGCG
>JBILVH010000274.1:0-2831 GCA_044370555.1 Candidatus Nanopelagicales bacterium | reverse complement strand
AGATTGTCGGGCCGCAGCGAGGGCACCGGGCTGGGCCACGGACACGGTGGCCGCGACGGCCGCCTCCGCCACGGGCAGTCACTGACTTTCGGGGTCACGCGCAGGTCCGCGCTCCCCCAATCTGTCGGAGCCCTGGCCTACCGTCGACTCCGTGTCCGCCGTCCGTCCGCTGCCAGACTTCACCCCGTTCGACATCCCCCTGTTCGATCTGCCCACCGGTCCCGAGTCCGGTGGGGCGGCTAACGACAGGCGTGAGCAGGACCTCGCCACCGTGACGTTCGTCGTCGTCGATCTCGAGACCACCGGCGGCCCGGCGGCAGATGCGGGCATCACCGAGATCGGAGCGGTCAAGGTCCGCGGGGGCGAGCTCCTCGGCGAGTTCAGCACGCTGGTGCGCCCGGAGGTCCCGATACCGCCCTTCATCACGGCGTTGACCGGCATCACCGACGCCCTCGTTGCCGAAGCACCGCGCCGCGCGGCCGCACTCGCGGCATTCTGGGAATTCGCGGCCGGCGCCGTACTCGTCGCACACAATGCGCCCTACGACATCGGATTCCTCCGCGCCGCCGCACACCGCGACGGTCACTCCTGGTCGGCGCCGACGATCCTCGACACCGTCACCCTCGCACGACACCTGCTGGTGCGCGGTGAGGTGCGCAACAACCGGCTGGAGACATTGGCCGCACACTTCCGCACACCGGTCTTGCCGTGCCACCGCGCACTTGACGATGCACGTGCCACGGTCGCCGTGCTGCACGGCCTCATCGAACGAGCCGGTGCGCTCGGGCTCAGCACGTTGACCGACCTGCGCGACCTGCGGGGACGCGTCGACCCCGAGCGGCGCGCTAAGCGCCGCTTAGCCGAAGGCCTACCGACCGGACCGGGCGTCTATGTCTTCCAGGACGCTCAGGGCGCAGCGCTGTACGTCGGCACCGCGTCGAATATCCGCTCGCGCGTCCAGTCGTATTTCACAGCATCTGAGACCCGCCGTCGTATCGCGGAGATGCTGACTGTCGCACACAGCGTCCACCCCATCGCCTGCGCGACTGCACTCGAGGCGCATGTCCGTGAGATCCGCACAATCCACGATCGCGCCCCGCGCTACAACAGGCGGTCACGCAATCCCGAGGCCGCGACCTGGCTGATGTTGCAGACCGGTGCTCGCACGCGGCTGCGCACCGCACGCGGCAGTTCACAGTCGGTTTCCCTCCGCGAGTGCATCGGCCCCTTCGCCGGGCGCGCAGACGCGCACCAGGCCGGACTGCTGCTCGCCGAGGCAACGGGTGTCACCTACTCGACGTACGGCGACGCCCGCGCCTGCGACCCCGCAGCCGTGGTGGCGGTCGTCGACGGTGACGTACGCGCAGCGGTCGCCGTCGCAGAAGCCGCCATGGCAGACCTGGCAGCCAGGGAGGAGTTCGAAGCCGCGCGACTGTGGCGCGAACGGCTCCGCGGTCTGTGTCGAGCGGTCGAGCGGGTCAGTCTGCTCCGCCTCCTGGCGGCGACCGAGCTCATCGTGGCGGCCGAGCCGGTAGCCACCGGCCACGGTGCGGCGGCCTGGCACATCCACGTCATCAGCCATGGTCGCCTAGTCGCGGCGGGGGTCGCACCGGCCGGAGCCGACCCGCGCGCCCACGCGGACGCCCTGGTCGCGCTGCGCGAGGTCGCGCCACCCGCGCTCGACCGCACGGCCGCGCTCACCGAGGAATCGCTCGCCCTGGCCCGGTGGCTGTTCAGTGGACGGGTGCGGCTGGTTCACAGCAGTGCTCACCTCGCGTTGCCGCTGCACTGCGGGGCGGCGCAGGTGCGCGCCCTGCCGCCGCCCGAGCTCCCGGCAGACTCCTAGCCCCCTGTGCCCACTTCCCGGCCGCTCTGGCAGGGCATGAGGGCGAAGAGTCGGGTCGGGGGGCACACTCCCTCAGGCGAGATACGCGACCCAGCGGTCGAGGACCCCGGCAGCCGCCCCGCTGTCCAGTGATTCCGCGGCGCGCGGCCAGGCAGCGCGAATCCGGTCCGCCAGCGGCGCCCCGGTGGGCGCGCCGCACAGGGCATCCCAGGCCACCAGTGCAGCGGCCGCGTTCAGCGTCACGGTCGCCGCGATGACCCCGAGCCGTCCGTCGCGTCCCCCGGCAAGCACCTCCCGCACCAGGCGCGCATTCACCTCGGCATCCCCGCCCGCGAGATCACCTACGGTGCCAGCGACGCCGAAATCCCCTGGGTCGATCGTGCCGCGGACCACTTCGGCGCCCGTGGCGTCCCACACCTCGGTCGCCGCGGCCGGGGTGATCTCATCGAGGCCGTCGGTGCCCCGCACCACCAGCGCCCGCTGCCCGACCGCCGCGGCCGCAGCCGCGACCACCCCCGCCAACCGTGCGTCAGCGCAACCGATGAGCGCCGCCCCCGGCCGCGCGGGGTTGGCCAACGGGCCCAGCACGTTGAACACCGTGGGTACGCCGATCTCGCGCCGCGGTGGACCGGCGTGGCGCAGCGCGGGGTGGAAGGCGGGCGCGAACACGAAGCCGATCCCGACCTCGTCCACCCCGGCACTGATCTCCTCCGGCGATGCGTCGAGGCGGATTCCGAGCGCCTCGAGTACATCCGCGGTCCCGGCGCGGGACGACGCCGCCCGGTTGCCGTGCTTCACGACCCGCGCCCCGGCCCCCGCACACACGAGTGCGGCCATCGTCGACACGTTCACGGTGCCCGCCCGGTCCCCTCCCGTACCCACGACGTCGAGGCACGGCTGCTCGACCCGCACCTCGACCGCGTGAGCAAGCAGGACACCGACGAGCGCGGCCACTTCGCCCGCGGTCTCCCCCTTCGCCCGCAGG
>JBILVH010000273.1:0-2842 GCA_044370555.1 Candidatus Nanopelagicales bacterium | reverse complement strand
TCGCTCCCTCCGACCCGTGCCACTCGAGGCACTCCGTCGCCGCAGCCACGAAGCGAACGGGCTCCCGCAAGGTGAGGACCCAGCGGTCATGCGGGTCGTTGGCGTCGGACACCTCGACGGTGACGCCGCCGCGCGAGGTCCACGCCCGCACGGTCACGAAGGCACGGGGGCCGCGGCGCAGGGAGACGAGTTCGTCCGGGGTGAGCACCCGTACCCCGCCCACCGCGCTGAGCGGTAGGAGCGCCCGACCCGCGCTGATTCCCGCACTCGTGACCGAGATGGTCGGTGATGTCGCCCGCAAGCCCCACGCCACGAGCGCCGTGGTCACCGCGGCGGTCACGAGTCCCGCCCACAGGCCGTAGGCGCTCCCGTAGGCGATGGCCAGCGGCAGCGGTAGGCACACCCCGACCAGCCATACCCACCACGGCGGCGTGATCCGTTCGACGTACCCGACGGGACGGTCGGGTGGCGGTGCGGCGCCGGTCACCGCACCAGCGTGCCACGGGCCCGGGGATACGCTCAGCGGGTGTCGTCGACGTCCACCGGTGATCGTCCGTCCGGAATCCTGCGCCCGCCGCGGTTGGTGGTGCCGGGTCGCGCTGCCGAGGCACCTGGGCCCGGGGATCCGATCCCGAGCCACTATCCGATGTGCATCGGCTGCGGTGCCGACCATCCCGCGGGGCTGCACATGCGCTTGTGGGCGGGACCGGGGATGACCATCGAGGGCGAGGTGACGATCGACCGCAACCACCAGGGGGCGCCCGGCATCGCGCACGGGGGACTGCTGTCTACGGTGATGGACGAGATCTTGGGAGCGGTCAATTACCTGCTGTGGCGGCCGTCCGTGACGGTGCGCCTCGAGGTGCAGTTCCTGCGTCCGGTGGCGGTGGGCTCGCGGCTGGCCCTGCGGTCCGAACTCCTCGGCATCGAGGGCCGCAAGGTGTTTGCCCGGGGGCGTGCCACTCTCGTCGACGGCGACGCAGAGTATCCGGTGGTCGATGCAGAAGGCCTGTTCCTGCACGTTCCACTCGAACACTTCCGGGAGCACGGAGAGAGTTGGCGTGGGGATCACAAGGCGGGCCACCTGCCGGAGCTGGCCCCGTGATCTCCCGCGTGGAAGTGCTGATCCAGCGCCTCGACCCGGGACTCCCGCTGCCCGGCCAGGCCCGCCCCGGTGATGCGGGCTACGACTTGTACGCGCGCACCGGCGGCGAGGTGCGGCCCGGTGAGCGGGTGCTGGTGCCGACCGGGGTTGCCATTGCCCTGCCACCCGGTGTTGCGGGGTTCATCCACCCGCGCAGTGGACTCGCCATCAGACAGGGACTGACGGTCGTCAACGCCCCCGGGACCATCGATGCCGGGTACCGCGGTGAGATCAGCGTGGCGCTGGTCAACCTGGATCCGACGCTCCCGGTCACCATCGAGCGCGGGGATCGGATAGCGCAGTTGATCATCGCCCCGGTTCACGAGGTGATCTGGCACGTGGCCGAGACACTGCCGGGGTCGGCGCGAGCAGACGGGGGTTTCGGCTCGTCCGGGTTGCGCGGGTGATTGGGTAGACCCGTCGGGGGCGGTCTGGCGGTAGTGATCCATCGGTGAAGATCCATAGGGAGGTCGGGTGTTCCGACGCAAGAAGGACAGCGATCACGGTCCGGTGGACGACGTCGAGTCGGTGGATCCCGACGCTGTCGACGGCGCCCAGGGTGCGGCCCAGGGTGAGGCTGCCGTGCCCGCGGGCCCGCCGGCCGTCACATGGGCGCGGGTCGACGGCCCCTGGGACGACTCCGAGGCCCCCGCGGACGAAGGCCGCATCGACTTCGGATCGCTGCTGGTGTCGCCGGTTGACGGTCTCGAGGTGCAGGTGCAGGCGGATCAGGCGACCGGGCAGGTCTCGGTAGTCACCCTGGTGCTCGGGCAGGCGGCGGCGCAGGTCCAGGTGTTCGCTGCACCGAAGTCCAGCGGCCTCTGGGACGAGATCCGCGGTGAGATCATCACCGGTATCCAGGCCTCCGGCGGTCAGGCCGCCGAGGTCGGCGGTCCCTTCGGACTCGAGATCGACGCCCGCGTGCAGCCCTCCGGCGCACCGCCCGGACTCGCCCCCGCGCGGTTCATCGGCGTGGACGGTCCGCGGTGGTTCCTCCGCGCCATCCTGCTCGGCAGCGCCGCCGTGCAGGGTCCGGCTGCCGCCGCGATCGAGTCAGCGGTGCGCGGCCTGGTCGTCGCGCGAGGTGCGGCCGCCATCGGCCCCCGTCAACCGCTGCCGTTGCGGATCCCGGGTGCACCCGAGGCACAGGCCTCGGTTGAGCTCCCCAACCCGTTTGAGCGTGGCCCGGAGATCACCGAGATCCGGTGATCGCGCGCGCGAAGAGGTAGGGGTTCGACTCGGCATCGGCCCTGTCGAGGATGACGAGTCGCGACTTCGGGATCGCCGCGTGCCAGCGCTCGGCGACAGCCAGGGGATGAAGCGGGTCGTCGCCCCAGGCCGCGATGACCGTCGGCACGGTGATGGACGCGAGTTCGGCGTAGCTCGGCCCACGAGTCGCGAGTCCGCGCGCGAGGCCATCGCGTAGCTCATCCTCGGTCAGCAGGTCACGGGCTCGCGCGACCTCACGGCCGACCCAGTCCGTCGCGGATCCCGCCGGCTCACCGCGTTCGTTCGCAATTGGCTCGGTGTCGCGGTGATTGCGATCCGCGTGCGGAGGTGTCGCACTCCCATCGTTGATCGCAGCCGGGAGGTACAGCGCGAGCACATCTGGGTGCAGGCTGCGGCCGAGTGCGACGGCGGTATGCGCGCCCAGACTTACGCCGCACACGATGCGGGGAGTTCCTAGTCGTGCGACCA
>JBILVH010000271.1:0-2876 GCA_044370555.1 Candidatus Nanopelagicales bacterium | reverse complement strand
CGGGTGACAGGGCCGAGCCGGTGACCGGGGTGACGTGGACCCCGACGGTCTCGGCGGTAGTGGCGGTGCCGCCAAGGACGGGCGAGGTGATCTCGATCCACACGTTGCCGTAAGCGACCAGCATGCCGAGACCACCGAGGCCGAGCGCGAGGAGCGAGATGGAGTAGGCGCGGCGCATCAGGCTGTCCCACCCCCGGGTGCACCGAGGGTCCCCGCGATCGCCACGGCGCGCAGGAGTGCGGCGGCCTTGTTGACGCATTCGGCCTGCTCCGACTCCGGCACGGAGTCGGCGACGATGCCCGCGCCGGCCTGGACATGCGCGACACCGTCGCGGATCAGCGCGGTACGGATCGCGATCGCGGTGTCGAGGTCGCCCGCGAAGTCGAGGTAGCCGACGATTCCGGCGTACAGCCCGCGGCGGCACGGTTCGAGGTCGTCGATGATCTCCATCGCGCGCGGCTTGGGCGCCCCCGAAAGGGTGCCGGCGGGGAAGGTGGCGGCGAGGGCGTCGTACGCCGTTCGCCCCGGGGCCAGGTCACCGACGACGGTGGACACCAGGTGCATCACGTGCGAGTACCGCTCGACCTGCATGAACTCGACGACGTCGACGCTGCCCGGCACACACACGCGGCCGAGATCGTTGCGGCCGAGGTCGACGAGCATGAGGTGCTCCGCGCGCTCCTTCGTGTCTGCGAGCAGGTCGTCGGCGAGCCCGGCGTCCTCCTCGGGAGTTGATCCGCGGCGGCGGGTGCCCGCGATCGGGTGCAGGCGGCAGCGGCCGGACTGCACGGTGACCAGCGCCTCCGGTGAGGATCCGACGATGTCGAAGGCGATCTCGTCGGGGAGCGCATCACCCGTGGTGGGGTCGGTGACCGGGATGCGCATGAGGTACATGTACGGACTCGGGTTCGTGACGCGCAGCACGCGGTAGACGTCGAGCGCCGATGCCGCGCACGGGGCGTCGAAGCGCTGTGACAGCACGATCTGGAACGCATCGCCAGCCCTGATGTGCTCCTTCGCAATGTCGACGGCCGCGAGGTAGTCCGCCTCGCTCGTACGTCGGGTGATCTCGACCTGAGCATCGGGATCGTAGGTCGCCACCGTCGACGGGGTCGCGGCCTGCAGCGCCGCCTGCATCGCATCGAGTCTCTGTACCGCGTCCGACCACGCCTCATCGACGCGCGCATCGGTCGCGTCGTAGTTGATCGCGTTGGCGATGAGCAGCACGGATCCGTCGGAGTGATCGAAGACGGCGAGGTCGGTGGCGAGCAGGAACCCGATCTCGGGCACGCCGAGTTCATCGGGATTCGCATCCGGCACCCGCTCCCACCGGCGGACGACGTCGTAGGCCGCGTAGCCGACCAAGCCGCCGGTGAGCGGTGGCAACCCCTGCAGCCGCTCGGTGTGCAGGAGTTCGATGGTGCCGCGGAGCGCATCGACCGGGTCGCCGCCCGTGGGCACTCCGACCGGGGCGCGTCCGACCCAGGTGGCGGCGCCGTCGCGCTCGCTGAGCATCGCCGCGCACCGCACGCCCACGAAGCTGTAGCGCGACCACGACCGGCCGTGCTCAGCCGACTCGAGCAGGAAGGTTCCCGCGCGCTCCCCCGCGAGCGCTCGGTAGAGCCCGACCGGAGTCTGCCCGTCGGCGAGGAGGCGGCGGACGACCGGGATGACCCGACGCGGTGCCGACCCGAGCGCGAGGCGCCGGAAGCCCTCGAGGTCGGGGGTGGCCCGGCCGGTGAAGGTCGCGGCGATCCTCGTGTCGTCGGCGTCGATGCTCATGCGCCGTGGCCCGCCGCCGCCGAGGGCCCCGCGTCGAAGCAGGAGCGCTCCAGCGTGTGGCAGGCCGGGCCGGTCTGGTCGACCAGCAGCAGCAGCGTGTCGCCATCGCAGTCGACGCGCACCTCGCGGACCGTCTGCGCGTGCCCCGACGTCTCCCCCTTGACCCAGTACTCCCCCCGCGACCGCGACCAGTACGTCGCCCGCCCCGACGTGACCGTACGGCGCACCGCCTCGGCATCCATCCACGCGACCATCAGCACCTCGCGGGTGTCCCACTGCTGGGCAACCGCGGGGATCAACCCGTCCGCGCCGAAGCGGATCGCGGCGAGCACCGCGTCAGCGGCGGACGACGGGGCAGCGGACATGGGGTCATTGTGCCGCTGCGGGTGAGACGACGCCGGTGCGGGTCAGCGCACCGGGAGGCCCGCGGCGTCGAGCGCCGCCTTGACGTCGCCGATCGTGAGCGAGCCGAAGTGGAACACCGAGGCGGCCAGCACAGCGTCGGCTCCAGCGGTCACCGCCGGGGCGAAGTCGCCGACGGCCCCCGCTCCCCCGCTGGCGATCACCGGCACGGTGACGGCTGCACGCACCAGGCGGATGAGGTCGAGGTCGTACCCGTCAGTCGTCCCATCGGCATCCATGGAGTTCAGCAGGATCTCCCCGGCACCTAGTCGCGCGCCCTCCGCCGCCCACTCGACGGCGTCGATGCCCGTGCCGCGTCGGCCGCCGTGCGTCGTGACCTCGAAGCCACTCGGAGTCGAGGCGCCGTCGCGACACCGACGCGCGTCCACCGAGAGCACGACGCACTGCGACCCGAAGCGTTCCGCGGCGGCGGTGATCAGTGCCGGGTCGGCGATCGCCGCCGTGTTGAGGCTGACCTTGTCGGCCCCAGCGCGGAGAAGTCGGTCGAAGTCATCGACGCTGCGCACGCCGCCGCCGACCGTGAGCGGGATGAAGACCTGCTCGGCGGTGCGCCGGACGACGTCGTACGTCGTCTCGCGCTCACCCGACGACGCCGTGATGTCGAGGAAGACCAACTCGTCGGCTCCCGCCGCGTCGTAAGCGCGGGCGAGTTCGACCGGATCCCCCGCGTC
>JBILVH010000269.1:0-2880 GCA_044370555.1 Candidatus Nanopelagicales bacterium | reverse complement strand
CGGCGCCGAAGTATGCGCCAGCGAGGATGCCCCGGAGCGCGATGGTGGTCGGCAGCCCACGGGCAAGCCGGAACGTGCCGCGCGGCAGAAGTGGCGGTACCAGCATGACAAGGATGGCGGTCCCGACCACGATTTCACCGACCCCGACCGGACCGAGCCGGAGCAGCCCGTCCTGCAGCAGTGCTAGCCCGACCGCGGCTCCCGCGGCGAGGCGCATCCGCCGCCAGCCGATGGTGGCCCCACCCGATTCAGGCTCGGGTGCTGCGTTCAGTCGGCGCAGGACCGGGAGCACGAGGATCGCCGGCACCACCACGATGAGCGGGACGCAGAGGAACACCCAGCGCCATCCCAGAACGTCCGCTATCCACCCCGCGATGATCGGCCCGACAATCGCGGGGACCACCCAGGCGGCTGACAGCAGCACGAAGGCCCGCGGTCGGACATCCTCGGGGAACCCGCGAGCGACCACGACGTACACCGACACGAGCAGGATGCCCGCCGCGAAACCCTGAACCGCGCGGCCGACGATCAGCAGGGCCATGGACGGCGCTAGTCCGGCCCCCAGGGATCCGACGCAGAAGGCGATCACGCCGCCGACGGTCACGGAGCGCAGGTGGCCCCGGTCGCAGAGCAGACCCGAGAATACGAGTCCGACGAGTGACAGGGCGACGTATGCAGTGAACGCCCAGCTATAGAGCGCAAGTCCATCAAGCTCGGGGGCGATGACCGGCATCACGGTTGCGACCGAGATGCTCTCGAACGCCGCCAGGGACATGAAGGCCAAGATGGCCAGCGTTATCGTCAGATACCCCCGAGACCACAGGGAGACCCGCGCGGCATCATTCCTTGTCAGGTGGGAGCCCCTTGTAGATGCGCTCGCAGTCCGGGCAGACCGGGAAGCGGGAGGGGTCGCGACTCGGGATCCAGGTCTTCCCGCACAAGGCGATGACCGGCTTGCCCGTGACAGCGCTCTCGACGATCGCATCCTTGGGCACGTAGTGCGCGAAACGCTCATGGTCCCCGTCGCCGCCGGTGTGCGCGGTGCGCTCCTCAAGGAGGGTGCTGGTCCCGCCGACGGGGTCAGTCGTCAGGGGCTCCGGTGAAGCGGGCGTGGTCATGGGCAGAGTGTACGCGGAGGGTTAATCATCCGTTCGGCTGATTTTGGCCCCCCGATTGGCTTCCGGTGGATCCCTATGGGCAGGGTCACTCGTCGTAGCGTGCGTGACGCTCTCCGGCGTCCAGAACACGAGACGAGGTCCCCGATGCCGCAGCAGCCACTGGCCCAAGTGCCCCTGGACGCCACCTGGGATTGGTCGGAACTCGGTGCCTGCCGCACCGCCGACCCGAACCTGTTCTTCCACCCGCAGAACGAGCGCGGCGCGGCGCGCATCATGCGCGATCGGGCCGCCAAGGCCATCTGCGCCCAATGTCCCGTGCGCATCGAGTGTGCCGACTACGCCATCCGCGCCCACGAGCCGTACGGCGTGTGGGGCGGGCTGACCGAGGAGGAGCGCGAGGCGATCTACCGCCGCCTGGATTCGCGGAACTACCCGCGCACCCGCGGGGACGGCATCCGCGTGGCTGCCTACGAGATCGACGCCGCAGTCTCGTCCGAGGCACTCGGCATCGCCTGAATCTGATTCCACTACCATCTGCTGATGACTGATGGTGCAGGTGCCTCGCTCAAGGGGCGCGACTTCCTCCGCGAGCTAGATCTGACGCGGGCAGAGTTCATCCACCTCGTCGAACTCGCCTCGAGGTTGAAGTCGGAGCGCCGGACCGGCCGGCAGTACCTCACGGGACGTCGCATCGCGTTGTTGTTCGAGAAGACATCGACCCGGACGCGCGTTGCTTTTGAACTCGGGGCATCGGAGCAGGGAGCGACGACGACGTACCTCGACCCGGCTTCATCGCAGATGGGGCACAAGGAGAGCGTCGCCGACACCGCCCGCTTCCTCGGCCGCATGTTCGATGCGATCGAATTCCGCGGCACCAGCCAACGAACAGTGGATACCCTCGCCGAGTACGCCGACGTCCCCGTCTACAACGGGCTGACAGACGAATGGCATCCCACGCAGATGCTCGCGGACGTACTCACCATGCGCGAGACCACCGGCAAGGACTATTCCGACTTGTCGTACGCCTACATCGGCGACGCTCGCAACAACATGGGCAACTCCCTGCTCGTGACGGGAGCAATCCTCGGGGCAGACGTACGCATCGTCGCCCCTCGCACCTTGTGGCCGCGGGACGACGTTCAGGCCCTCGCCGCGGAGCGTGCTGCGGTCAGCGGCGCACGGCTCACGGTCACCGATGACCCGGTCCTCGGCCTGGCAGGGGTCGATGCCGTGCACACCGACGTCTGGGTGTCGATGGGCGAACCCGCCGAGGTCTGGCAGCAACGCATCGACCTTCTGACCCCCTACCGGGTGGATGCCGCGATGATGGCCCGGACCGGGAGGACCGACAGCACCTTCATGCACTGCTTACCGGCCTTCCACGACCAGGACACCACGATTGGTCGCGATGTCGCCGACCGCTTCGGCCTCACGGACGGCATCGAGGTGAGCAACGAAGTTTTCGAGTCGGCTTCCAGCGTGGTGTTCCAGCAGGCCGAGAACCGGCTGCACACGATCAAGGCGCTCATGGTGGCCACGCTGTCCGACGCGTACTAGGCGTCGGACAGCGGGCAGGTCGCCCTACTCAGCTCCTAAGCCGCGAGCGCAGTGCGTGGAGTTCGTCGTACAAAGCCGCTGGTACGTGGTCTCCGAACACCGCGAAGTACTCCTCGGTCAGGTCGCACTCGGCGAGCCAGGACTCCCGGTCGATGCCGAAGAGTTCGGCCATTGCCGCATCGGTCACGTCGAGTCCGTCCACGTC
>JBILVH010000270.1:0-2880 GCA_044370555.1 Candidatus Nanopelagicales bacterium | reverse complement strand
GACTGGGTCTCCCGTGGTGGAGGGCTACGGTCTCACCGAGTCTTCCCCCGGCCTCACCTTCAATCCGCTGGGTGGTGGCGTCCGCCTCGGAACCGTTGGCGTGCCGCTGCCGAGCACCGAGGTGCGACCGACGCGTGACGACGGCACACCGGCTGCGGTGGGCGAGGCGGCCGAGTTGTGGGCCCGCGGACCGCAGATCATGGCTGGGTACTGGCAGCGACCGGAGGAGTCCGCGGACGTTCTCGTCGACGGCTGGCTCCGCACGGGCGACGTCGGGGTGATGGATGCCGACGGCTACATCACGATCGTCGATCGCAGCAAGGACGTCATTATCGTCAGCGGGTTCAATGTGTATCCCAACGAGGTCGAAGAGGCCATTGCGTCGTTCCCCGGTGTCGAGGCGGTGGCTGTCGTGGGTGTGGATGCGGGTGAGAAGGGTGAGCGGGTCCGTGCGGTCGTGGTGAGCTACGACGCGATGGTGACCGCCGAAGCCATGCGCGCCCACGTGGCGGAGCGGCTCACGAACTACAAGATCCCGTCGGAGTGGGTGTTCGCCACCAGCCTCCCGATGTCCCCCATCGGCAAGATCCTCCGCAAGGACGTTCGGACGCAATTCGCGAACGCCAAGGTTGAAACCGTCCAGGCAGTGAAGGGAGGTGCGCGGTGATCGGCGCATTCGAACAGACGATGCTCACCGTCCTGGTCGCCTGCATGATGCTCGGGATGGGCGCGGCCATGACCGCCCGCGATGTACGACGCGAAGTCAAGCGGCCCAAGTGGCTGATCCTCGGCCTTGTAGGCCAGTTCACGTTCATGCCGCTGATCGCCTTCGGGCTGGTGCAGATCTTCAGCATCCCCCCGACCGTGGCTATCGGTCTGGTGATCCTGGGCTGCATGCCGGGCGGGACAACCTCTAACCTCTTCACCTACTTCGCCAAGGCCAACCTGTCCCTGTCGGTCATCATCACCATGATCACGACCATGGCAGCGATCGTCATCTCGCCTCTGCTGATCGGCCTCTACGGCGGTGTGGTCGCCGAGGGTGTGGAGGTGCCGTTCGGGAACATCGTGGTGAGCCTCGTGCTGCTCATTCTTCCCATCTTCCTCGGCATCTGGATCCGGCGTCGGAGCGCGAATGTCGGGGGGACAGTGGAGTTGGTCGGCAGCGTCTTCGGCATCCTCGTGATCGTCCTGCTCATGGTCACCTGGGTGCCACGCAACTGGAACCTGCTGGTGGAAACCTTGACCGATCGACCGGGGATCTTCGCGGCGTCCATCCTGCTGCCGTTGCTCGGCATGCTGGTTGCCTATGTCTGGTCAAAGTTGTGGGGGGCGAATCTGGCCGACCGGCGGACGTTCGCCCTGGAGATCGGCATCGTCAACGGCCCCCTCGCAGTGGCCGTGATCGCCCTGTCGTTCAGCGGTCCCGCGAAGGCTGATGCCGACCTGATCCCGGCGCTGTACTCGCTCTTCGTGGTGATCACGGCGTCTCTGGTCACGATCGTGTTCCGCAAGGCATTCCAGCGACGAGAGCAGAAGATCCCCGAACTGTTGTAGGGCAGCGGATCGCTGCGGGGCCCTCCGCTACAGTCGAATCATGCCGCGGCGGGTCGTACTGCATATCGGACCCCGGAAGACGGGCACCACCTTCCTGCAGCGCGCGTTATACGAACTCTCGTCCGGCCTTGCGCAGGACGGAGTGCTCTATCCGACGCGCTATCGGGCGCGGGATGACTACAACCAGGTCGGTGCCGTGTCGTCCCTGACCTACAACCAGGAGGCACGCAGAGGCAATCGCCGCATCGGTCGTGGAGTTGCGGACTGGCGCGGGTTGCAGCGGCAGGTCCAGGAATTCGATGGCGACGTGATCCTGTCCGCTGAGATGATCGCCGGGCTGCGGCCTGAGGCCGCCACTCGGATGCTGGACAAATTGAGGTGTCCGGACGTCCTCGTCGTGATCACGGCCCGCGACCTCGGCCGCATCCTTCCCTCCTCATGGCAGCAGCACATCCGCAACGGGCACACGGAGCCCTTCAGGTCGTATCTACAGCGGCGCATCCGGGAGCGTGGCATCGGCGACCCGCGCGATATGCAGACGGTCTGGGACGGTGAAAGGCATCAGACCTTCTGGCGGGCGTACGCCTACGGCGCACTTGTGCGCCGATGGCAAGGGCTCGTTGGAGACGACCGCGTGCGAGTGGTGACGGTGCCGCCACCGGGAACCGGGGGCAACCTGCTGTGGGAACGTTTCGCCGCGGTCGTCGACATTCCAGGTCTGCCCGTCACCGCGCCCGAACTCCCGCCGCACCGGGCCAATGCGGGCTCGACCCCGGCCGAGGTGGCAGTGCTGCGGGCAATCAATGTCGAGGCGAAACGTCGGGAATGGAGTCGCTACACGATCAAGCGGGTGCATGAACGCATCCTCGCGAGCGGATTGCTCGACCGGGCCGATCGTGGCGACCCACTCCACTTACCCGCCGCCATCGTGCCGACCGTCCGATCGTGGGCGGAGGCCGACATCGCGGACCTGTTGAGCACGGGCGCTCACCTGGCGGGGGATCCGGACGATCTGCGTCTGTCGGCGCCCGCGCGGGCTCGTGGCGGGGTCGCAACCGCTCTGGTGGCGCAGGCCGGTGCGTTCATCGCGCTCGAGGCACTCAGCGCGCAACCGGGCGAATTGAGCGTGCACCACCGTCGGAGACGCCGCCGTCAACCGTCCGCAACCCAGCGGCCCGCGAGTCAGCGACTCACCCGGCGGGTCCGTCGTCGCCTGGCACGACTCCGCCCCTCGGAGTAGCGGCAGCCCCGCGCGGTCACGGAGTGGCACTCCTGATCACGTAACGTCCGTTTGACTCCGTTCCCCGATGGGCACGCTCGCAC
>JBILVH010000037.1:0-10819 GCA_044370555.1 Candidatus Nanopelagicales bacterium | reverse complement strand
TTCCTCCTCGCACACCTGATGTGCGGCCACAAGCAAGTCGCCGGGCTCGAACGGCTTGCTCTGCGTGAGTCCCCACCGGTGACCGGTGACTGCCAGAAAGGAGTGCGCCCGCGTCATCGCGACGTACGCGAGACGGATCTCCTCGAGGGATTCATGATCACGGTGCAGCTTGGCGAAGGCCTTGGCGTCCTTGTGGGTCGGGCCGACATCCCAGTTGGGGTACCCGAGGAGACTGGTCGGAGCATCAGTACGGAGCTCCCACGGGACCGCACCCGGGTTGTCCGGCCACCGGGGCCCCGGCTTCCTGCTCGGGAATGAGCCGTCGGAGGCGAAGGGGATGAAGACGTGCTCGAACTCCAGCCCCTTTGCCTTGTGTGCGGTCATGATCCGCACGGCATCGGGCTGCAAGGGCGCCGCGATCTGGTCGAGGTCGAGATCGAGGGACTCGGCCGAGCGGATCATCGCGAGGAATGCCGTGAGCCCGAGCGGCCCGTCGACCTGCGAGCCACGGGCCGCAAGGGCGAGGAATGACGCCACCGCCGCTTGGGACTGCTGCGATGCCGCATCTGCCCCGACCGCGATCTCGATCCCGAGACCGCTCACAGCAAGCGCGGTGCGGATGATCTCGGCGACGGGCTCGTCCACGAACTGGCGCAGGGAACGGATCTCATCTGCGAAACGCGACAGCCGTACACGTGCTTCATCGGAGAGGGCGGGGAGCAACCTGCCATCGGCGTCATGGGTGGGCAGGGGGCCGGTCACCACATCGAGCAGCGAGATGGTGTCGGCGGGGTCGATGGCGGCGACCGCGGCGTGCAAGGCTTCGCCAACGCTCGCCGACGTCAGGCGATGCCGACCCCCGGACACCTCGCGCTCGGCCCGGGCACCGAGTGCCGACAGGTCGCGCGGACCGATCCGCCAGCGCGGTCCGGCGAGGAGGCGGGCGAGAGCGACGTTGGCCGTGGGATCTGCGAGTACCTCGAGAATGCATCGCAGGTCGAGCACTGCGGGGTCGCGGAGGAAACCGTCGGAGGCCTCCAACTGGACGGGCACGTCCGCCGCGAGGAGCGCGGCGTAGACGCGGTCGCCATCGGGGCCGTCGCGGACGAGGACGGCGACGTCGCTGAGGTCCTCGACGGTCGGCCGCAACTCCTTGATGCGCGCGGTGATCCACGCGATCTCCTCGGCAGCGGTCTCGAACATGCCGCAGATCAACGTGCCGCGTCCGCGTGCCAGGGCACCCTGCACCAGAGGTTCGACAGTGGGGTGGACAGCGCGCAACGGCTCGGCCGACCGGTTCGCCGCCGCGATGACAAGCGCGGCGGAGCGGTGATTGTCGGCGAGCGAGTAGATGCGCGCGGGTGTGCCGTCGGCGCAGCGGAAGTGCTCGGTGAAGTTGTCGATGTTGTCGACGCTCGCGCCCCGGAATCCGTAGATCGCCTGACAGGGATCGCCGACCGCCGTGACCGGATGCCCATCACCGAAAAGCCGCTGCATGAGCAGCCGCTGGACGAGGGAGGTGTCCTGGTACTCGTCGAGCAACACCAGCTCGAAACGCTCGCGCAACAGCCGACCAACCTCAGCACTCGATGCCAACTCGCCAGCTAGGCGATTCTGGTCGGCGAAGTCCAGAACCTGCACATGGAGCTTCTCGTCGCGGAAACGCCGGACCAACTCGGCTATGGCCACCCGGGCTCGACTGGTCGCCAGCATCGTCCTACCCGACTCTTGCAGGGTGGTGAAGCCACCGAGACGCCGCAGGACGCTGCGGTCCCAGTCTTGGAGTTGGTCGACCTCCACGGCCGTGTCGCTCAGGCGGTCATCGAGGAGCAGGACGCGGCGGGTCACGTCGTTGAGGGTGTAGCCGAGTTCGGAGAGTCGGATGGGATCGGAAGCATCCGCACCGGGACATAGCGTGCCGAGACCGGCACGCTGGATCACCCGAGCCGCGAGTTGGGCACGGCTAGGCGCCGAGAGGACCTGTGCGGTGGGCTCTAGGCCAAGCCGGATGCCGTACTCACTGAGCAGTCGGCCCGCGAACGAGTTGTACGTCGAGACATTCGCATCCGTCCCACCGACCGGGTGCCCGTGGGAACGGGCCGCGTCGAGCAGCAGACGGACGCGCCCCAACAGTTCAGCGGCCGCCTTATTGGTGAAGGTCAGCCCGAGGATTCGCTCGGGCTCGACGCGGTGTTCGACGGCTGCCCAGACCACGCGCGCCGCCATGACCGCGGTCTTGCCCGACCCCGCTGCGGCCACGATCACCCCCGGCTCGAGGGGTGCGGTGGTCGCGATGAACTGGTTCTCGGACACCGGGAATCCGAGGATCTGGCTCAGGGCTAGTGCATCCATCAGCGGAGGACCTCCCCCGGTCCGGTTGGGCATACGGCCTTGTAGCGGCAGGAAGCGCAGTGCCGGCCCGGGGTTGCATGGAACTCCTCCGCGCGTATCCGCCGAGCTGCTGTCGACAGGGCATCTTCGACAGCGGCATGCGCCTGGGCACCCGGTGGCTGCTCCTGCACCCTTGGACCGTCATCTCCCTTGCCAGCGGGGAGCCGAAGGTGCACGAGGGCCGCTCCACCGGACTGCGTCGACACATCCGCGAAGGCACCGCGCTCAACCGCCCACTGGTACAGCGCGAGTTGGAGGTGCTCCGCCACCTCCGACGCGGTCAGGCCCTGGCGTCCGGTCTTGAAATCCACGGGCACGAGAGCGCCTTCGGCATCCTGTTCGAGCCGATCCAGTGAACCCCGGACATCGACGGGCCCGTGAGGGGTGTCGAACGCAACGGTGAAGTCCGCCTCCGCCCGAAGGAGGGCGCGCGCATCGCGCACGTGGTAGAGCAGGAAGCGTCGCAGGGCCTCGCGGGCTGCGGTGCGTTCGGCCTCCGCGGTGAACGTCGCATCGAAGCCCAGCATCGGCCAGACCTGCTCGAGGAGGGCGTCTGCCGAGTCGAAGTCAGGTGCCACATCGCCTGAACCGATGTGTTCGGCGATCGCGTGGATGATGCTGCCGAACGCCAGCGCCGCGGATCGGGGAACCTCGACCCGGGCCTGACGGTCGAGGAACCAGCGCAGGCCGCAGGTGTTGACCGACTCGACGGCGGACGCTGAAAGCCGCAGGGGTTCATCGGCGGGTCGCACCGGGATGCGTCCGGGAGATACCTCCGCGCGGCCCCACCACGCGGAAGGGTCCGCGGCTGGTGCGATCGGCCTGCCGTCGACGCTCTCAGCAGCCAGCCGAGCAAGCCGTGCCGCGGCTGCGGCACGCAGGGCAGGACCTGCCGCCGGATCCTGGGCCGTGGTGCGCAACTCCGCGATCATGCCCGCTAGCGAACTGCGCCTCGTCGGACGGCCGGGGATGTGCACGGGTCGAACCGGGATTCGCTCGAGCAGGCGGCTCGGTGGCGCCGCGCCATCGTTCGATGGCTGCACCGCGGCGATGAGCAGGCTTCGGCGCGCTCGGGTCACGGCGACGTAGAGCAGTCGCTCTTCTTCGGCCAGCATGGCCCCGGGCTCCGGAGGGTCACCCACTCCCTCTGCGGTGAGCCGATCCGCCTGCAGGACCGATCCGCGTTGGCGAGTGTCGGGCCACACGCCCTCCTGAACGCCCGCGACCACGACGACGTCCCACTCGAGGCCCTTCGCACGATGCGCCGTGAGGATGCGCACGCGATCGATGTCGGCTGCTAGTTCGGCGACCTGCTCGGCCGGCAGGAGTTGACTGCGCAATGTCGACACAAAGTCACCGATGCCCCGAAATCCCCCGAGGCGCTGCGTCATGCGCTCCGCGGTGTCGAACAGCGCGATAACGGCATCGAGGTCATGGTCAGCGCTTGTCGAGCCACGGAGGGCGCGTTGCCGCAGGCGATGCGGGCACCTCGTACCGGTCCACAGTCGCCACAGCACCTCCGCGGGCGGGGCGTTGTTGCCGATCCGACCCCTCACGTCGGCGAGTAGCGCGGCCAGTGCGCGCAACGAACGCACCCCGGACTCATCCGGCAGTCCGTCGAGCACGCTGGGGTCGAGCAGTGCCTCGCGGAGAACCGCGGAGGTTGACGGCACCGGGGCCTCCGGACTCTCTCGCCGCACCCGTGCACGCAGATGCCGGGCCACCGCCCGCAGGTCGCCGGGATCGATGTCACCTAGCGGACCCGAGATGACATCAATGGCCATGCGCTCTGTCACACCCCCACCGGCTGTACCTGCCGCGACGCATAACTCAGCCGCGGTCAACAGTGCAGCCACCGCGGGTTCGCTGGACAAAGGCACCTCGTCGACACTCACGTGCACGGGAACACCGGACACGGTGAGCGCGTGCTCGAGGTCGGCGATCTGATGTGCGGCTCGCACGATGATCGCCATCTGGGACCACGGGATCGAGTCGTCCAGATGTGCGCGGCGCAGGTACTCGGCGATGTGTGCGCCCATGGCTGGTGCACCGTCGTACCACTCGTGGCGGACCTGAGAGTCACCCGAACATTCGGGATTCCGGTGCCGGGTGACATCGTCGATGAGGCTCGCAGGCAGCCCCTGTCGGTCGATCACCGCGGTCGCGACCTCGCGGATCTGCCGGCCGAAGCGGCGGGTCCGGTTGAGCACCACGACTGGCGCCGGGGAACCGGTCGGCGTGCGGAACTGTCCGCGGAACCTGAGGAGGCCGTCGCGATCGGCGCCGCGGAACGCGTAGATGGACTGGTCTGGGTCGCCCACCGCGACGACCGAAGTACCGGGTGAGGCGAGCGAGCGCAAGAGTTCGACCTGCAGTGGATCAGTGTCTTGGTACTCGTCGACATAGATCGCGTCGAAGGCCGGATGCACCACCTGCGGATCAGCGAGCCGGTTGATGACCATCCGGAGCAGATCTGTGTAGTCCATGACGTTGTGCAGCGAGACGGTGCTGTCGACCTCAAGGGCGAGTGCGCCGATCGCGGCCCATGCGGGCCGCTGCGACTCGGTACCGATGCGGGCGAGGTCACTCGGCTCGAGTCCTAGTTCGCGGCTGCGCGCAAGGACGGCGCGCACCTCGCTGGCCATTCCGAGGGTCCGCAGCGCAGGCTCGAGATCGGACGGCCAGTCGATGCTGCCGTTCACGCGGCTGCCGTAGAGCAGGTCGCGGATCTGGACATCCTCCTCCGCACCCGAGAGCAGGCGAGGCACCTCGCGGAAGTCCTCGGCCGTGCCAGTGGTGCGCAGCAATGCGTAAGCGAACGAGTGGAAGGTCGCGACAACCGGGCTCACACCGCCGCCGAGGCGCGCCTGGACGCGGTCGCGCAACTCCGCCGCCGCCTTGCGACCGAACGTCAACGCGACCACCGACTCCGGTGCGCTGCGTCGCGTGGGCTCGGGGTCTTGGAGCCGTGCGACGATCGCCTCAGTCAGCGTGGTCGTCTTGCCTGTGCCGGGGCCGGCGAGCACGAGCAGAGGCCCGTCGCGGTGCTCGACCACGCGGCGCTGCTCCGGGTCGAGGGCAGGTGCGCCGACACCGGCAGGTGGCGTCCGGTCGAGCCGCACCCTGGTCTGCATAGGCACGAGTGAACCACCCGGGGCTGACACCGGGGCGACATGAGCCAGGAGTGGGTCCCGTCGCCACCCTTGTACGGGTCGGTCTGACACGATCGACGTGTGAGCGACACCGACGCGGGCGACCTCGCCGCCCAGCCGACGGTCGCGCTCACCCGGGAGCAGCGGGCGACGGCCCCGGACCCCGTCGTGATCGAGGAGGGACTGATCCCCCGTCGCCTGCGACGGCCCCTCGACCTCGCACGCTTCGCCCTTGCCGTGGTGTTGACGGCAATCGTCATCCTGCTCGCCTACTTCGCCAGCGGGACCAGCAGCGGCATCGGGGCCGACATCTCCGAGGCGATCGCGCTGCTGCCCAGCATCGTGGTGCTCGTCGTCAATGTCATCGGTGGCATCGGGACTCTCGCACTCCCGATCGCGGCGGCGATCTCCCTGGTCATGCGGCGCCGCGTACGCCAACTATTCGATTCACTACTCGGCCTCCTGCTCGCGGTCGTGCTCCTGACGACCGCCGCCTACCTCATCGAGCAGTACGCCTCGGAGAGGTTCATCCTGGCGCTCGCCGGTTCGACCGACCCGCGCAGCGCCGCGGCCGCACCCATCCTGGGCGGACTCGTCGCGTTCATGACGGTGGGCCGCCTCGCCAGCCGGCGCCCGTGGAACGTCCTGGGCGGGGTCGTCATCGCCTCACTCGTGATCGTGCTGATCATCAGCGGCGGCATCACCCTCGCCGGCATCGCCATGTCACTTTTCGCGGGCTGGGCACTCGGCTTGCTCCTGCGATATGTGCTCGGCACCCCGACCACCAGGCCCACCGGCATTGACGTAGCCACCGCCCTCGAACGCGGTGGATTCCCCCTCACCGCAATGCGCGCATCGCGTAGCACTGCATCAGGTAGGCGGTACGTCGCGACCACGCGATCGGGGGACACTCTCGAGGTGGTGGTGCTGGACCGCGACCTGGAGGGCGCGGGCCTCGTGGCCTCCGCGTGGCGGGCATTGCGCCTGCGCGATGAACCGGGGACCGGCGCATTCAATATGTGGCGCACTCTCGACCACTCAGCACTCATGGCTTACGCCGCTGAAGCGGCTGGCGCACCGGTTCCTCGCCTGATGCTCGCGTCGTCGATCGGCGCCGACTCCGCATTGCTTGCCTACGAGTACATCGACGGCAAGCGCATGAGCGAATTGACGGATCTGACCGACGACGAACTCGAATCGGCCTGGCGGGCACTTCGCACACTGCAGGAACACCAGATGACCCATCGTGCCTTGACCGCGGACAACCTCATCGTCGATGCGACCGAACGCGTGTGGTTGATCGGCGAAGCCGCGGGAGCGGTGGCCGGCAGCGATGTGGCGCAGCGGATCGATACGGCCGAGTTGCTCTGCACGCTCGCACTCATTGTCGGCCCGGATCGCGCCGTGCGATCAGGCCGGAAGGTCCTCGGGGTGTCAGGACTCTCCCGTGCGCTGCCGGCTCTGCAGCCCGTGGCCTTGTCGACCGAGACGCGACGTCGTATGCGCCGCAACAAGCCGTTGATGATCGCGTTGCGCGACGCGCTTGTCGAGATCAAGCCGGGTGATCACGTCGAGCAGATCCAACTCGAGCGAATCAAGCCGCGCACCTTGATCATGATCATCGTCGGTGCGGTGGCCGCATATGTGCTGCTGTCGCAGCTGGCGTCGGTTGACCTCCTCGGGCTGCTTCGCAATGCGAACTGGGGCTGGATGGCGGTCGCGGTCATTGCCGCCCTTGTGACGTACGTCGGTGCCGCGTGGTCGCTCACCGGCTTCGTGCCCGAACGGATCAGCCTGCCGCGCGCCATGATGGCGCAGGTGGCGGGCGACTTCGCGACACTCGTGTCACCGCCAACACTCGGCGCGGTCGCCATCAACCTTCGATTCCTGCAGAAGGCCGGGCTCCACCCAGCGCTCGCGGCCGCAAGCGTAGGCGTGTCTCAGGTGGCGGCCTTCGTCGTACACATCGTCCTGCTATTGGGGTTCGGCGTAGCCGCGGGCACCCAGGCCGACTTCACCTTTGACCCACCACCCTGGGCGGTTATTGCGGTCGTCGCGCTCGCCATCATGCTCATCGCGGTGTTCGCCGTACCGCAGGTACGCCGCTTCGTCTTCGGCCGCGTCCGGCCACTGCTCAAGGAGGTGATCCCGCGACTCGTCACGGTCGCCCAGCGCCCGACCAAACTGATCGAGGGCATCGGCGGCATCCTGCTGCTCAACGCGGCTTACATCGTCGT
Organism: Candidatus Nanopelagicales bacterium; assembly: GCA_044370555.1. Classification (GTDB taxonomy): domain Bacteria; phylum Actinomycetota; class Actinomycetes; order S36-B12; family S36-B12; genus CAINMH01. The sequence continues at coordinate 3,039 of JBILVH010000037.1, read as the reverse complement.
CCTGCTGGCTTGTGTCGAGGCCTTCGGCGGGCAGATCAACCTCGCGGCGGTGGCGGTGGTCTACCTCGCCGGCGCGACCCTCGGCCAGGCCGCACCGACACCGGGCGGTCTCGGTGCGGTCGAGGCGGCTCTCGCCGCTGGACTCACCGCCGCGGGCCTCGACGGCGGCGTAGCGGTCTCGAGTGTGCTGCTGTTCCGCCTTGTGACGTTCTGGATCCCCACGGTGCCCGGCTATCTCGCGTTCAACTCCCTCACCCGCCGCGGCGCGCTCTAACGGGAGCGGTCAGAAGGTTGCGCGCGCGACGCTGATGCTGGAGTGGCCGGTGTTACCGTCGAACTCCTCCAGTGAGATGTCGACCACGGGGAAGGCCCCCGTGTCCATCGTCGACGGGAGCGGCAGCACCGCGGTCTCGCCGGGGTTGATCGTGCCCACGGCGACCATGGTCACGGTGTCCGGCGTCGCCATCCACACCTCGTAGTAGCCACCGTCGGGCGAGGGCAGGTCTGCGGCCGCCACCGACAGCGCCAGCCCGTCGGAGCTTCGCTGAAGCGTCGCGGTGCCCATCCGCGCCTCACTACCCGGACGCAGCAGAGCGGCTGACGCGATCGGGACGGGCTCGCTGCTCGCGCGCGAAGCCACGACCCACGTCGCGAGGCCCCCGACGAGGAGACCGCTGGCTGCGGCGACTGCGGCGATCGCCGCCGCGGTACGACGGCGCCCCCCGCGCAGAGGCACGACATTGGCATCGGGTCGCGGCTCCGTGGCAACTGACACGTCGCCGGCACGGACCCGGTCGACGCCGAGAGCCTCGGCCGCGATGCGCTCCCACAGGTCGGCCGGCGGACGATGCAGCAGGTCATCGGCACGCGCACCACGAGCAGTCTCGACGACATCGCGCAATTCGAGGACTCGGGCCGAGCATTGAGCACATGTGCGCAGATGCTGCACCTGATCAGCTCCGATCACTTCACCGAGTGCTGCCAGACTGACGTCATCATCAGTGCAGTGCACGGAGTCGTAGTCAGTGGACATCGATGCCTCCCTTCATCCGCGTGCGCATCCGCTCCAAGGAGCGGCGGATATCGCTCTTGACCGTCCCCAGGGGAAGGTCTAGGTGCTGTGCAATCTCGCCGTGCGTCAACCCCTCGAAGAAGGCCAGTCCGACTACCTGGCGTTGGCGCTCACCGAGGTCGTTCATCGCGTCCGCCAGAACCACCGAGTCGAGAACCCGGTCGAGCTGGTGGTCGAAGACCCCCGGCTCGCCCGGCTGGTCCGCGGGTCCTTGCGTATCCGTCAGGTACGCCGTCGGCCGCCGGTTGTGGTCCGCCCAGTGGTCTGCGATACGGCGTCGCGTGATCGTAACGAGCCACGCCGGGAGCGCACCGCGAGCCGGATCGAAGCGGTGCCGACCGTGCCAGGCACTGACGAAGCAGGCCTGCGTCACATCGGCGGCATCCGCCTCAGTACGGCACCCCTGGCGCGCGAGCGAAAACACAAGGGTCGACCAGCGCCGGTACGCCTCCTCCAGGGCGACCTCAGTGCCCATGGCGAAGGCGCGGCCCACGTCGTCGTCCGACCATGCCGCGGCGACCACCCGATCCACCTAGCGCCCCTCCAGCCCGCTGGGCCATCGCTGACCCACTTCCACTACCCCTATCCAGCGGTCCGACCCGTCTGGATGCACCTGCGACCAGGATTCCCGGCTGGCGGTGCCCTCCGGGCACCGTACGCCAGGAATCTCTCACGGTCGCGGTACAGCCGGTCGCGACAGCCGGGAGGCTGGGTTGTACGGTGGAAGGCACACGGCAGATGCATCCACGGAGGCGGCTCGGGCGGATAGTCGGGCAGATGCACTCGACGGGGGTGCGGGTGAAGAGGGGGCCGATGATGGGCAACTCGGATTTGACGCTGACACGTCGACGTACGGATGTGCAGCGCCTGGCTGCGGTGGCGGCCGGGGTCGTCATGGTGCTTCCGCTGCTGGCAGCGGGATCAGCGGGCGCAGATACCGGCCCTGGTGAGGGAGTGCGTACCAGTGACGCCGTGGTGGCGGCACCGGAGCCGGAATGCACGATCACCGGGACGGCTGGGCCAGATGTGTTGCGGGGTACACCGGGCGCGGACGTGATCTGCGGGCTCGCTGGCAATGACGTCATTCGGGGTCTCGGGGGTGACGACCTGCTCATTGGTGGATCCGGTCGTGACCGTTTGTTCGGAGGCACCGGGGATGACGCATTGGACGGCGGGGCCCGCCGGGACCAGTTAGTCGGGGGTCCGGGGGACGACACATGCGAGGTGTCCGGGGGCGATGTGGCCAGCCGGGACTGCACGGTGGATGCGACAGGTCCGGTGATCTCCGAGGTGCAGGTGCCGCCGGCCGTGGCCGCGGGGTCGCAGGTCACCGTCACATGGCGCGCGGTCGATCCCTCGGGTGTCGCCGGGACGTACCTCAGCCTGGGGGGACGTCAGGGTTGGACCCCTTGGTGCTTCGGCCAGCAAGCCCGACTGATCGGGGGCGATGACCGGGACGGGGTCTACTCAGTCACCTGCGAGGTCCCGGCGAACGTCATCAACGACACATTCGGCCTGTGGCTCGGTGCGCACGACACGCTCGGCAACGGGACGTGGCCTGACGCTTCACTCGAGTTCGTGACCACCGGCGGCAGCGACGACCTCGATGCCCCCGCTTTGTCCGAGGTCACCGTTCCTGAATCTGCGCAACCGGGGTCGACGATCACCTTCACGTTCCGACTCCAGGATGAGACCGGGGTGGGCTTCGCCTCAGTGATTCTTCGTCACCCGGCCCACGCAATGAGCATCTGGGGCGGGGAACTCGAACGAGTCGCCGGCGACGAGCAGGACGGCACCTACACCGTCACATTGGACATCCCGGCCGATGCGACTGCGGGTCAGTACGAGGCTTGGTTGTGGTTCGGCGATCCGGTCAACAACCGCAGCGTCGTCACCATCGGATCGGTGAGCATCGGGTGAAGGTGAGAGCAGCGGATCATTCCGTAGCCATCGCGTAACCCGCAGTC
>JBILVH010000268.1:0-2886 GCA_044370555.1 Candidatus Nanopelagicales bacterium | reverse complement strand
GCCGGTGGAGGATGCGGTGCTCGCAGCATCGACCTCCCCGAGCGTATTCGCCGTCGGGGTCAACTGCACTGCTCCGCAGTACCTACCGGAATTGATCGGACGGATCCGCGGGGTCACGCGCCTACCTGTCGTCGTGTACCCGAATGTCGGCCGGTCGTGGGAGGACGGTGCGTGGACGGGTGAGACGACAGGTCTAGCAGCACGCGACATCGGTGCGTGGATAGCCGCCGGTGCGACCCTCGTGGGTGGGTGCTGCGAGACGACACCTGACGACGTCGCCTTGGTGGCCCACATGTGCTTCACTCGCCGCGAGTCGCCAGCGCCATCCGATGAGATGAGCCAATGACGATGATGGTGCACCCTGGTTCGCCGATGACTGGGCGGTGGCCGACCCGTCGACTGATCTCCTCCGCGGAGTGCGGGGTGTCGGCGGTCTTGTACGTCGTCGGTCCGCTGCCGCGAAGTCGGTTGCGCAGCGCAGATGCCTCCACCCACTCCACGACGCGCCACGCGGTGACCCAGGGTGATGCAACCGACTGCTCACCCATCAGCCAATGACTACCGGGGTGTACGCGGAGGAGCCCTAGTTCGTCCGCAAGCGCGTCTAGGAGACCCGCACGCCGTACTGCCTCGTTGGGTTCGAATAACCACGCGATGTGGGTGGGCACGGGATCGCGGTCGACACGGCGCGGGCCGGCTGCGGCTGCCGTAGGTTCCGCAGCGATCGACAGGACCTGACCATCGGGTCCCAGCACGGTGGCACGTCGAAGCGCCCCAGCCCCGAACCACACAGTTGCTTCGACGACCTCCCTACCCTCGGCAACCCATTCGACCTCGGCATCACGGGGCAGCGCCGCGGCCGGTATCCCGGGTGCGCACTTCGCGACTACGCGTAGTCGCGTCGCCGCTTGTACGACCCATCTCCAGGGCGGTGACCAGCGCTGCGGGTCGCGCTCGATGGGTGCGCGACCCGGGGCTCGGCGCGGTCCGGCAACCGCGCGGCGGGCGGGGTCGACGTACAGCACATCGCACGGTGGCAGGTTGAGTGTGGTGATATCCGCTACCTCGACCCCGCGACAGGCGTCTCGATCGGGGCCACGGCCGAGGTTCACCCGCGCACACTCGGCCGCGACGGGGTCGATATCCGCGGCCGAGACCGAAAGACCCCGGGCCGTCAGCGCCAGTGCATCGAGTCCGGCTCCGCAGGTGCCGTCGAGAACCCACTCGGCGCCGGTGTGGGCGATGCGTGCTGCCCGATGGGCCGCCACCGTGGCACGGCTGGCCTGCTGCGCGAGCTCGTCGGTCAGGACCGCCGTCCGGACAACCGGTCCGAGTCGATCGGCATGCCGCCCGCGCACCGTGGCGAGTGTCCAGGCGGCCGTGAGGAGCGATTCGGCTACGTCCGGGTATAGCCGGCGCAGCCGGGGGATGCCGGTGAGGGGGTCCTCGCCGGCATCGATGCCCCCGAGGACGGCCCGTCCCGGGCCGGCCAGCCAGCGCACGGTTTCGGCGTCCACGCGCCCATCCTCCGGCAGTCGACCCAGCCCCCGCACCCCGCCGCACCCGGCGGGCTGACTAGCACTCAAGTTGACGGAGTGCTAACCCCTGCCCTAATCTCGATCTAGCACTCCCACACAGGGACTGCTAAGGCAGCCCAGCCGGGCCTGCCTCTCCAGCCCGTATTCGACAGCGGAGGACAGCACGTGTCGGTCTCCATCAAGCCCCTCGAGGATCGCATCCTCGTTCAGACTCTCGACGCCGAGCAGACCACTGCCTCGGGTCTGGTGATTCCGGATACCGCCAAGGAGAAGCCCCAGGAGGGCAAGGTCCTGGCCGTGGGTCCGGGTCGCTTCGACGAAGACGGTGACAAGCGGATCCCGCTCGACATCAAGGTCGGCGACGTCGTCATCTACTCCAAGTACGGCGGCACCGAGGTGAAGTACAACGGTGAGGAGTACCTCATCCTCTCGGCGCGCGACGTTCTCGCGGTCGTCGACAAGTAGTCGACGCACCGGCGACGGAATCTGACGTAGTGCCGACGCCCCGGCCCATGCGCCGGGGCGTCGGTGTCCAACCACTCATTTGCGAAAGGCACCACAATGCCCAAGATCCTTCAGTTCGACGAGGCTGCCCGCCGGGGTCTCGAGCGCGGCGTCAACGCTCTCGCCGACACGGTCAAGGTCACGATCGGCCCGAAGGGCCGCAATGTCGTGATCGATAAGAAGTGGGGTGCGCCGACGATCACGAACGACGGCGTCACCATCGCGCGCGAGATCGAGCTCGAGGACCCGTACGAGAACCTCGGCGCGCAGTTGGTCAAGGAGGTTGCCACCAAGACCAACGACATCGCCGGCGACGGCACGACGACCGCGACGGTGCTCGCCCAAGCGCTCGTGCGTGAGGGTCTGCGTCAGGTCGTTGCGGGAGCGAGCCCGATGTCTCTCAAGCGCGGCATGGACGCTGCAGTGTCTGCCATCGCCGACCGCCTGCATGGGCTCGCCCGCGAAGTCCACAGCAAGGAGGAGATCGCCCAGGTTGCGACCATCTCCTGCCAGGACTCCCAGATCGGCGCGCTCATCGCGGACGCTTTCGACAAGGTCGGCAAGGACGGTGTCATCTCGGTCGAGGAGTCGAGTACGACCGGCCTCGAGATGGAGTTCACCGAGGGGATGCAGTTTGACAAGGGCTACATCTCGCCATATTTCGTCACCGATGCCGAGCGCATGGAGGCCGTACTCGAAGACGCGCGCCTGCTGCTTGTGCAGGGCAAGGTTTCCAGCGTCGCCGAGGTGCTGCCGATTCTGGAGAAGGTCGTGCAAGCCGGCAAGCCCCTCCTGATCATCGCTGAGGATGTCGAGGGTGAGGCCCTGTCGACCCTGGTCGTCA
>JBILVH010000267.1:0-2894 GCA_044370555.1 Candidatus Nanopelagicales bacterium | reverse complement strand
TGAAGCCGGGCACACCAAGGACCCTCGCTACAAGGTCGAGGTCATCGAAGCCCTCGATGCCGAACTCGCCGGCCTGCTCGACCTCGTCGGGCGCGCGGTCATCGCGGTCACCGGGGATCATGCGACCCCCTCGGTCACCGCACTGCTGCACAGCGGTGACCCGACCCCGCTCGTCGTCGTGGGCCCGGATACCCGGGCCGACCGCGTGACACAGTTCGGCGAGGAGATGTGCACGTACGGCGCACTAGCGCGCATCAGCGCGGTGGAGATACTTCCACTGCTGCTCGGTGAAGCCCGCCGACCGGCGTTCATCGGACACCGCGCGGGTGCACGACGTACCACCGCACAACCCCTGCGCCCGGCACCCATGCCCACACCGGCCCACGGCCTCTAGCACCCGACAGCCCACATAACGAAGGAGCCCGATGTCCGTGACCGAAGGGGCGCTCGCCGCAGATATGCGAGCGCCGGAACACCTTGACGGGGTCCTTGCCACCGTGCGGCGCCTGCTCGACGACGAAGTCGTTCCGCGGGAGACCGCACTCGAGCACCGGCTGCGCAGTGAGCGCGACTACCTCGACGCCGACGGCCGCTTGCACCCTGAGGTCATCGCGGCGCGACGCGAGATCATGCGCGCATCCGGGGCGGCGGGCCTCTACAGCGCGCACCTGCCGAGCGATCTCGGCGGCGGCGGCCACGGTCGCGAGGACATGATCTACATCGAGGAGGCCGTCTACTCCCACGGCATCGGGCTGAACCCGGCGCTGCTGTCCTGGTCGGAGGGCGCGACCCCGCGGCTGCTCTTCGCCCACCCGCACCAGCGCGAGGAATTCACCGACCCGCTCGTGCGCGGCGAGAAGACGTCGTTGCACGGGGTCACCGAGGCGACCGCCGGGTCGAATCTGTTCGACATGAAGACCCGCGCGGTGCGCCGCGGGTCGGACTGGGTACTCACCGGATCCAAGGCGTACATCACCAACTACTTCGATGCGGATGTCGCGCAGATCCTCGCCATCACGGACCCCGGTGCCGGCCGCCGCTCCTTCACCTACTTCATGTTCGACGCCCGCGAGGCCCAATCCCGCGGGTATCGACTCGGCCGGCTCTACCAGACCATGTTCGGTGACGGCTACACCGGTGAGATCTTCTTCGACGATCTGGTGCTGCCCGACAGCGCTGTGCTGGGCGAGGTCGGTCAGGGATTCGACATCGCCGTCATGAGCTTCAACTACACGCGCATGCGACGCGCCGGAATGTGCTCGGGGTGGAGCCGCTTCCTCATCGAGCGCAGTCTCGATCGGGCCCAGAACCGACAGATCGCCGATCGGCCGCTCGGTGCGAACCAGGGCATCCAGTGGAAGATCGCCGACATGTACGTCGACTGGCTCGCCGCCCGTTCACTGTCTCTGGAGGTGGCTCGCGCGATCGACACTCCAGGACCGTGGTATGCCATTCCGCGTCCGGCCGACGAGATCCGCCGCATCTGCGCGCTCAAGGTGGCCAACGACGAGTCGTTCTACCGCGTCGCGGACCAGGCCCTGCAGATCCACGGTGGGGCCGGGGTCATGCGTGACACCGACATCAACAAGCTTTTCCAGATCGCCCGCAACCTGCGTATTCCCGGGGGCGCCGACGAGGTGCAGCGGACCACGATCGCCGAAACCCTCGGGTTGCGGTTTGATACGAGTAAGTCCCAGGCAAAGTCCTGACCGACCCGAAGCTGACTTAGTCGTTGGAGGAAGAGGAGTTCCCATGGCTGATGTGATCGCCGCCCGGCTCGGCCGGTGGGCCACACAGGTCGCGTGGTCCGATGTGCCCGCCTACGTCAAAGAGCGAGCCGCCCTGCACGTTCTCGATTGCGTCGGGCTCGCCTTCGCCGGGCTGCAGGACGACTACGCCAAGGTCGCCCAGTCCGCACTCAGTGCGTCGGGCCCCGCGGCGGCGATCGGGCTGGCCGAACGCCGACCGGTGGCCGATGCTGCCCTGCTGAACGGGATTCTCATCCACGGCCTGGACTACGACGATACGCATCCGCCGGGTGTCATCCACGCCAGTGCATCGGCGCTACCCGCCGCGATGGCCGTGGCCGAGGAGCGCGACCTCACCGGAGCTGACCTCCTCCTCGGGTACCTGATCGGCGTGGAGATCTCCGCCCGGATCGGTACCGCAGCCAACAGCGGGTTCCACGCGAAGGGGTTCCACCCGACCGGTCTCGTCGGGGCATTCGGTGCGACCGCTGCCGCAGCCAGGCTCATGGGCCTCGACGCGGACACGAACGCCGCAGCGCAGGGCATCGTCGGCAGTCTGGCGTCGGGCTCGCTGCAGTTCCTCGACACCGGCGCCTGGACCAAGCGCATGCACCCGGGTTGGGCGGCCAGCAGCGCATTGAGCGCGACCCGGTTCGCTGCCGCCGGGTGGGAGGCACCGCCGGACATCTACGAGGGCCGCTTCGGCCTCTTCGCGTCCCACACCCCGGACGGGCACGAGATCTCACTCGATGCGGCGACCGCCGGTCTCGGCGAGCAGTGGGAGTTGCTCCGGGTCGCGATCAAACCCTTCCCCGCCTGCCACTTCACGCATGCCTTCGCTGACTCCGCGATCATCATCATGCGCGACAGCGGGATCTCGAAGGACGATGTGGCCGAGATCGTCTGCCTGGTACCGCAGCAGATCATCCCGGTCGTGTGCGAGCCCGCGGACGCCAAGCTGACCCCGCGCTCGGACTACGACGCGAAGTTCTCGCTGCCTTTCGTCGCTGCCGCTAGCGCACTGCGCGGTCGGTTCACACTCGCCGAGTTGACCCCGGAGTCGCTCGGTGACGCGTCGATCCTGGGCCTCGCCGGGCTCGTGCGCTACGAGGTCGACCCCAACAGCACATTCCCCAAGCACTTCAG
>JBILVH010000266.1:0-2899 GCA_044370555.1 Candidatus Nanopelagicales bacterium | reverse complement strand
GATCCCCACCACAGAGGCGTGCGCGCGGGGGTGCGGGGTGCGGGGTGCGTGCGGGGGTGCGGGTGCGGGGTGCGGGTGCGGGGTGCGGGTGCGGCGTGAGCCGGGACCGTGGTCGGGGTGTCGGTCAGTGCACCGGCAGCGGGAGCACCGGGCAGGTCGAGCCGGCAGACCCGGCGCCCGGCGCGATCACTGCGAGCCCGTCGGCAACCGAGATGCTGCGCAGCATCGCCGGACCGTCGTACCTCAGCACCTCTGCGACCGGGTGGCCCCCACCTCCGTCGTAGAGGCGCACGGGAACGAGTCGGGTGTCCGTCGGGTGCGAGGTCACATCGGCCCGCAGCGTCGCGTGCGACGGTTCGGCGGGCTCGAAGCCGCGCAGCGCTGCGATCAAGGGCTCGGCCAGTGTCACGAGCCCCGCGATGGCGGCCAACGGATTGCCGGGCAGCCCGATGACGAATCGTCCGTCGCGCAACCGCGCGAGGACCATCGGATGTCCCGGCCGCACTTCGACGCCGTCGACGAGCCAGTGCGCCTGGAGATCGAGCAGGACCTCGCGCAGATGATCCCGGTCGCCGCGCGCGGTCGACCCGGTCGTGATGATGAGATCACCCGCTGCGTCCTCGATCTCGCCGAGCAGTGCATCGCGCGTGTCAGGTACGCGGATCGGCGGTAGCGCCCGCGCACCGCAGGCGGCGACCCATGCGGGCACGATGGGCCCGAGTGCATCGCGGACCCGCCCAGCGCGCGGCAGACCGCGGTCGAGCAACTCGTCACCGGTGATGAGCAGGCTGACGGCTGGCGGGGGTACCACGTGCAGTTCGTCGTACCCCGCTGCTGCCGCGAGGCCGATGCCCGCTGCGGTCAGCGCACTTCCGGCTTCGAGCAGCAGGTCGCCGGCGCGGCACTCCTCGCCCTGGGGTCGGACATCCGTGCCCTCGCCGAGCGCGATGTCGGCAGCGGCGAGCCCGGTGAGTGAATCGATCGCATACAGCACGGTGCCCTGTGGCGAGCGCTCGGTGTGCGCGCGCTCATGACGAAGCACGGCTGTCGCACCATCGGGCATCGGTGCACCGGTCGAGATGCGAACGGCGGAACCGTCGTCCAGTGCCGCCACCGGCGCACCGCCTGCAACGAGCGCGTCGCTCTCGCGAAGTACCCACGGGCTCCGCCCGGCCACCGCGTAGCCGTCCATCGCAGCGGTGTTGAACGGCGGTAGGTCGATGAGCGCGGTGAGCGGTCGCGCGAGCAACGCGCCGGCCGACTCGGCGACGCGTGCCTCGCGTACGGGCAGCGGTGGCACCGATGCCGCGACCCGGTAGGCCTGCGACCACGTGAGTTCGTGCACCCCCCAAGAGTGCCGCCAGGCGCGTGCCGGCGCGACCAGGCTCGCCCGGCGCAGGACCTGAAACTCGTCGCAAACCGGCTGTACCCGGGCCGCAACCGTCCGTCCACGCCTTACCTCGCCTTAACCCTGGCCTGACCAACCCCTTGCCAGGGCTATGGCCGAATGGGGGCACGCGAAAGTTCACGGCTCAGGTCCGCGCAGCACGGTGCGGACAAGACAGACGGAGGAGATCCCATGCGACACATGACTCGAGTGATCGTGGCGTCGACCGCCGCGGTGTGCGCCCTCGGCGGCGGCGCGGTGGCCCTCGCCGCATTGCCGGGCACGAACGGCGCGCCCTCGGCGGCAGTCCAGCCGGTGGTCGCGACGGGGTCGGCCTCCCCGGCCTCGACGCCCTCGCTCGATGCGGCGGATGTGCCGGCAGTGATCGCCGACCTGCAGAAGGAGTACGACCAGGCACAGCGCGACCTTGCGCGGGCGCGCAATCGCGCCGAAGCGGCTCGAGCTGCGGCCGCGCAGACCGGAGGCGGTACTTCTGGCTCGACCTCCGCGGATCCCGGCGCTGCCTCGGGTGACACTGCGGGTGCCGGTGACCTGACTACGGAGCCCAGCCCGGAGCCGAGCCCGGAGCCCAGCCCCGAGCCCACTCCGGATCCGACGGTTATGCCAACCCCGCGCCCGAGCGACTACGACGACGAGGGGGAGTACGACGACTCGTACGACGAGGGGGACTACGACGACTCGTACGAGGAGGGGGAGTACGACGACGACGTGTACTACGAGGGCGACGACGAGCACGAAGACGACGAGTACGAGGACGACGAGCACGAGGACGGGCGGGATGACGATGACGACTGACCGACGCTGGCTACCCGCCGTGGTGGCGGTCCCCGTTGCTGCACTATGCATGGCTGCTTCCGTCGCCTGGGCGAGTGCTAACGACCCGCGGGCAGTGGCGGCTTCGACTGCGGCCTCTGGCGCTGCAGATGCAGCCGCCGAGGCCCAGACCGGGTCTGCGGTGCAGGTCCCGCGTGACGGGGCTCGCGTGGTGCGCGGTCCAGCGGATGCCGCACCTGCTGCGGCTACGCCGCGTGAACTTCGGAGCAAGATCAAGCAGACCAAGCGAGCGGCGGCTCGGCTTCGCGCCGAAGCGCGGTGGCTCGAGCGGACCGCGCAGTCCGGCACCGGTGCGACGGTGGACACCACGTGGTCGAGCGGGGGTAGTCCGTCCGACACATCCACCGGTGGCTCTGGATCCAGGCCGCAACCGCAGCCGCAACCGCAACCGCAGCCGGCACCGCAGCCTCCGGTCGACACACAGACCGGAGCGTCCGGTGGCTGATAACGGCGTGCACGAGCGCAGTGCCCATACCTTCCACGCATTGGGCAGCACCGTGTCGATCACACTGCTCGAGCCGGCACGCGGTGCGGATGCCGCGGTCGAGGCGGTCGCCGCGATGTTCGCCGACCTGCAGGGGGCATGCACTCGATTCGACGATGCGAGTCCGCTCATGCGGGCCAATGCCTCCCCGGACGAGTGGCACGACCTACCGC
>JBILVH010000265.1:0-2901 GCA_044370555.1 Candidatus Nanopelagicales bacterium | reverse complement strand
GGGTGATCTCCTCGATCCGCCATGACGTGGCACCTAGTGCGAACACGTCACCGACACGGGACTCGTAGACCATCTCCTCGTCGAGTTCACCGATGCGGCCGCCCCCCAGGAGCATCACGGTGAAGAGGCCGCGGTCGGGGATCGTGCCGCCGCTGGTGACGGCGAGCCGCTGGGCACCGGGCCGGGCTGTGATGACGTCGGTGGCGCGGTCCCAGACCACCCGGGGGCGCAGTTCGGCGAACTCCTCACCCGGGTAGCGACCCGCGAGCATGTCGAGCACGGCGTCGAAGGCGGACTCGGGGAGGCCGTCGAAGGGTGCCGACCGCGCGACCAGCGCCCATGCGTCGTTGCGGTGCCAGTCGTCCATGGCGACCATGGCGACCAACTGCTGGGCCAGGACGTCGAGTGGATTCGCGGGTATGGCGAGGGACTCGATGGCCCCTGCGCGCATGCGCTGCGTGACTACCGCGCACGTCAGCAGATCGCCCCGGTACTTGGGGAACAGCACCCCGCGGCTGACCGCCCCGACCTGGTGCCCGGCACGACCGATGCGCTGCAGCCCGCTGGCGACGCTCGGTGGCGCCTCGACCTGGACGACGAGGTCGACCGCACCCATGTCGATACCGAGTTCGAGGCTCGACGTCGCCACGACAGCGGGGAGGCGGCCGGACTTGAGGTCGTCCTCGATGATGGCGCGCTGTTCGCGACTGACCGACCCGTGGTGAGCTCGGGCCACGACATCGGAATGATCCACTCCGCTGCGCGTTCCGTCACGCGCTTCCGCGCCCGATGCCGGGGTGTTGTCGTGGCGTTCGCTCCACGTGTCGTTCAGGCTCGCTGTGAGCCGCTCGGCGAGGCGCCGCGAGTTCGCGAAGACCAACGTGGCGCGGTGCTCGTCGATGAGGTCGACGATCGCCGCCTCCACGTGCGGCCAGATCGACGTGCGCTCCCCTTCACCTGCGGAGGACCCGGCGAAGTCGCCCGTCGGTGCACCGAGCGTGGACATATCGTCCACCGGCACACACACGCGCAGGTCCCACTCCTTGGCACTCGGCGGCGCAACGATGGCGACATCACCACCGGGTCGCAGGAACCGCGCGACCTCCGCCGCCGGTCGGACCGTTGCCGACAGGCCGATGCGTCTGATGCGGCGGCCAGGGTCATCGCGACCGACGTACTCGTCGAGCCGTTCGAGAGTGAGCGCGAGGTGCGCGCCACGCTTAGTGCCGGCCAGGGCGTGCACCTCGTCAACGATCACGGTGTCGACTCCGGCGAGCGACTCGCGCGCCTGTGAGGTCATGACGAGGAAGAGTGACTCGGGGGTCGTGATGAGGATGTCGGGGGGAGAGGTAGCGAGGCGCCGCCGTTCATCGGCGGGTGTGTCACCCGTTCGGACACCGACCCGTATCGACTGCGCCGGTAGGCCGAGGCGGGCGGCCTCGCGGGCGATGCCGACGAGTGGGGAGCGCAGATTGCGCTCGACGTCCACCGCGAGGGCCTTCAGTGGTGAGACGTAGACGACCCGGCAGCGCGGCCGCGCCATGAGACGTTCAGGCTCATTCGGGCTGGTGGCCGCGGCGGAGGGGTCGAACGAGCGCGCAAGTTGGTCGATGGACCACAGGAACGCTGCCAGGGTCTTGCCCGAGCCGGTAGGGGCGACCACCAGGGTGTCCCGACCCGAGTCGATCGCCTGCCATGCCCCGATCTGGGCGGGGGTGGCCTCGGCAAAGGCGCCCGTGAACCATGCGGTGGTCGCTGGGCCGAACGGCAGTGCCGCTCCCTCGGTCAATCGGCGGGCGCGGGGTCGATGAAGCCCGCGCGCTTGTGCGAGCCGTCGCAGAAGGGCTTCTTCTCGGAATGGCCGCAGCGGCACAGCCAATCGCGGTCGGTCTCCTTCACGGATCCGTCGGCGCCCACGATGCGCACGGCACCGGTGACCTCGAGCGGACCGTTCGGAAGCACGGTGATGGTGACGGGACCTGCTGCGGGTGCATCTGACATACCGGCAGGCTAGTGGACTCGGTGGTTTTCGGCTTCAGAAGCGTCCGGCCCGGCGGAGAGTCGCTGCGTCTCCGCCGGGCCGGACGTTCACGTGCTGCTACCGGGCTCGCTTCGGCATGAGGACCTCGTCGATGCCATGGGCGATCTGACGGTTGCCCGCGTTGATGTCTACCTGAGACAAGATCACCGACGGGTTCGGCAGTGTCCGGTTGTAGTCGCGCAGAGCGATGCGCGTCGGGTGGGTGAAGACCCGCACCTTGATGACCTTGTCGCCCAGTGCTGTCTGCAGGCGAGCGCCATCAGCCGCGAGGGCGGCGGCTGAGTCGATCGTCGCGCCCGGAACGACGTGGTAGAGCAGGACCTTCTCGACCGCGGGAATCCCGAGGGAGGCAACAGCGGCGAATGCCGCGCCTTCCCGTGTCACACGCTCACCGGTCAGCGCACTTGCCAACTTCATGAAGGCGCGGTCGTTCGGGATGAATGCCGTCACGCGTACGTTGCCTTGTGTCAGCACGGACACCGCGGAGGTCGGCTCTGCGTCTAGGACCGCGAGAACTGCGGCGGTCACGATGTCGTAGTCGCGGTGGTTGCCGTCGAATCCGGAGTCGTCGGCGGTGAGGACCGCCGCCAAGGATGTGCGTCCATCCGCAGCCGTGGCACCCGGTGCGAGTGCGAGCGTTGCGCCCAGCGCGATGGCCGTCGTCGCAATTGCGCCGACCGTTCGGTGCAGCTTCATGTGGATTCCTTCCCGTGGGACGCCCCGGTCGGGCGCCGCTACACCCCTATCTGCCCGACCGGACGCACTAGATGCAGTGGGCGCCGGCATTTCTCACTGAGGAATGCCGGCGCCCACTGGGAAGAACCCATTGTGCAGAACTGCGATGACTGCGGGTTACGCGA
>JBILVH010000264.1:0-2902 GCA_044370555.1 Candidatus Nanopelagicales bacterium | reverse complement strand
ATCAAGCGACTCCACGTCCGCGGCACACTGACTACGGGCTGCGCCGGCGGAGCCCTGCATCCGCGAGATGGTTGCAAGGGTGTTGAGGACTGTCTCATGGATGCGTCGATCGACTGTGGCTCGTGCTGCGGCCGCGCTCTCGGCCGCCAGGGATCGTGCTTCACGCTGGCGCGTGGCCTCGGTCGCGTTGTCCCACTCGCGGCATGATCGGGTCCATCGACGCGAGATGACCGCGATCGCCGGGGGGACGACGAGGAGTCCGAGGAACGTGCTGATCGCGTCGAGCGGCGACGTGGACAGATGTCCGCCATGGGGGCTGGCCCGGGTGAAGTCGACTGCCAGCAAGGTGACTGCCGCCGCGCTCCACACTGCCGTGGCTGCGACGCCGCTCACGGCGGCGGCTGTGACGGCGAGCGCCAGGGCCACGCCGGCTAGCCGCGGCCAGGTGAATCCGTCCGGAACCGGCAGCAGCACGATGAGGGCGAGAAAGACCGCGATCGCAGCCGGGAAGATCAGAGTGCGGCCCATTTCACGAACCCACCCGGACCCCCATATGGCGGCAGGTGCCGCCCAGGTGAGCATGACCTGCCACGTCAAGGCCTCGCGCTGGATGATGAACGACACCAGCGTGGGAGCAAAGGCTACGAGCCCGGTGAAGATCACAATGCCGAGTCGCACTCTGACCGCGAGTGCCGTGAGCGGGTACCGATCGGTCGCGAGCCCGCGTAAGGTGACCGGGCTGCTCAGAGCAGGCCCTCTTCGTGGGCTTTGCGGTAGAGGTCCACTTTGGACGGCAGCGGGTCACCGGCCGCGGCGTACTTGTCCCGTACGCGCCGGATGTACTCCTTCGCGGTGCCAACCTGTACGCCCATCGCTCGCGCGACGGCTTCGAGCTTCATGCCGGAGGCGTAGAGGCTCATGGCCCGCTTCTCCTGAGGCGAAAGCTTGACATCGCGCAAGGCAGGTACGGCGAGCTTGGCGGCCAGGTCGGGTGAGACGTAGGTGCGACCGTCCAGAACGGCGGAGTAGGCGCGCACGAACTCGGCCGGTTCGCACTGCTTGGAGACGTAGCCGTGCGCGCCTCCTGCGATGGCGCGCTGAACGAGACGCGCCGACGCCGATGCACTCACGATGAGTACCGGGGAGCCGGTTGCGATCATGCGTCGCAGATTGTCCTGGAGATCGGAGTCGTCCCCGAGATCGAGATCGAGGATCACGCAGTCGGCTGGGGAGTCCATCACGGTGGCCTCGGCCTGCATGATGGACGAGCCGGCGTACCGGATATCAGCGTCCGGGGTGTGCGCGCGGACCTGTTCGGCCAGGAACTCCCGCATCATGGGGTGGTCCTCGACGATGCACACCGACTTTGCTGTCACGTCCGCTCCTCCGCGTAGTCCTTTGCCATGCTAGGGGTCGCTGGGAAGTCCGGGGCCTGCCGGTCACCACGGGCTGACGCGTCCGCTGTCCCCTCATGGATGACAACCGGGTGACCCACGTGGGGACCCTGGGAGGTCATCGCACTTCCATCCGGGGATCTCCATGGGCTAATCTCAGAGCGTGCTACACCCGATCATCATTCCCTAGCGCATCGCCGCCGTCTGGCGTCGATGCGCAGCCCTTCGCACCCGCGAGGGGCTTTTTCATTTCAGGAGGACCCATGGCGACCGCTCCCCTCGGCGACGCCTTCCACGTCTACGACACCACTCTGCGAGACGGGGCGCAGCGGGAAGGGATCGCCTACTCGGTCGTGGACAAGCTCGCGGTCGCCCGACTGCTCGATGACTACGGCGTCGGCTTCATCGAGGGGGGCTGGCCCGGGGCACTCCCCAAGGACACCGAGTTCTTCCAGCGGGCTCGGGCCGAACTAACCCTGCGGCACGCGCAGCTGGTGGCCTTCGGATCCACGCGGAAGGCCGGGGTGGACGTCGCGACGGATCCGCAGGTCCGGGCGTTGATCGACTCTGGCGCACCGGTCGTGACGATCGTGGCGAAGTCCGACGTCCGACACGTCGCCGAGGCACTGCGAACGACGCCGGAGGAGAACCTCGCGATGGTGGTCGACACGGTGCGCCACCTCGTCGCTCATGATCGGCGCGTTTTCGTTGACATGGAGCACTTCTTCGACGGCTACCGCAATGACCCGGACTACGGTGTGCGCCTGCTGGTCGCCGCGGCTGAGGCGGGGGCTAGTGTCGGTGTCCTCTGCGACACCAACGGTGGCATGCTGCCCGGTGGGATCTACCGCGTCGTCTCAGACGTCTTCGCCCGCTCGGGTGTCCGGATCGGCATCCACTGCCAGGACGACACAGCCTGTGCGGTCGCGAACACCATCTCTGCCGTCGAGGCCGGCGTGACCCACGTGCAGTGCACGGCGAACGGGTACGGCGAGCGCACGGGCAATGCTGATCTGTTCGCGGTCGTCGCCAATCTGGAGATGAAGCTGGGCATGCAAGTGCTGCCATCGGGGTCGCTGCGCGAGACGGTCCGTGTCTCACATGCGATCGCCGAGATCGCCAACATCGCTCCCGACACGCACCAGGCGTACGTGGGGGTGTCGGCCTTCGCGCACAAGGCCGGTCTCCATGCAAGCGCCCTCAAGATCTCCGCAGATCTCTACAACCACATCGAGCCCGGTGATGTAGGCAACGACATGCGCGTTCTCGTCACGGAGATGGCGGGGCGGGCATCGGTGGAGCTCAAGGGCCGGGAACTCGGCTACGACCTATCGGATGATGCGGATGTCGTCAGCCGCGTCGTCGACCGGGTGAAGGAGCTCGAGGCCCAAGGCTGGACGTTCGAGGCGGCCGACGCGTCCTTCGAGCTCCTCCTCCTCGACGCGCGCACCGACGGTCGCCCGCGCTACTTCACCGTGGAGTCCTGGCGCACGATCGTCGAGCAATTG
>JBILVH010000263.1:0-2909 GCA_044370555.1 Candidatus Nanopelagicales bacterium | reverse complement strand
CAGGCCGACGTAGCCGTACGCCGCACACTCGCCGGTCTGTCGCGGGAGTTGTCGGCGAACGCATGGGCCGCTCCGCCCGGTCCGCATGCTCCAGGGGCCCACCCGTTGCGCGGCACGCCCGCGGACCGCAATGCGCTCCTGCTCCTGCCCGATCGTGCGTGACCGGTGCGGCCTGGCCGCCGGTCAACCCACTCCGCAGGCACTCCGCCAATCGACCTGCGGGTCCAGCTGGGCGAGGTCGGCGGCCAAGCGCGGGCAGAACCCCGCGACCTGGGCAGACGCGGCCACCGCATCGACGAGGAGCGCGAACGCCCGGTCCGGGCCCTCGACGGCAAGGAGCGCTTCGACCTGGCCGCGCAACTGCTCGTACGGCAACTCCCTGGAAGCGGGGCCCGGTGAACTACTCGGCGCGGGTCTGTCCCCGGTGGGCGCCGCACTCGTCGCGGCTCCGGCTTCGGATACGGCAGGGGATGTCGGCGCCGACCAACTCGACACCAGGCCGGTCACGATGAGCACACCGGCGAGAAGGCCGATCGCCGCGGCCACAGCGGCGGCGACGCCTGCCCCAGTAGTACTCCGACCGGTCATGCTTCGAAACTAACCCAGGGAACCGCGGGGTCGCACCCTAGGCTCCAGCCATGACCGATTCCACCCTCGTGTCGACCCGGCGCGGCAACCCGTGGCTGTCGCTCGTCGGCATCTGCATCGTCACTGCACTGGTCTGGGTGACGGCATCCGACATCTCGATCGCGCTCCCGACGATCGGTGCCGAGCTCGGCGGCAACATGGACACCCTGCAGTGGGCCGTCAACGGCTACTTCCTCGCCGGGGCGTTCATCATCGTCGGCGGCCGCCTCGGTGACCTCTTCGGACGCCGGATCGTCTTCGCGATCGGCACCATCGCGGTGGTCGTCGGATCGGTGGTCGCAGGCCTGGCACCGTCGACGGGCGTCCTCATCATCGGCAGGGTCATCGAGGGCCTCGGTGCGGCAGCGATCCTGCCGACCGCGCTCGCCATCGTCGTCGTGTCGTTCAAGGGTCGCCAGCGGGAGACCGCCATCGGCATCTGGATCGCGGTCTGCTGGGGCTCCCAGGCGCTGGGTCCGCTTGTCGGCGGCGCGCTCATCGCGGCGCTCAACTGGCGCTGGCTGTTCTGGATCAATCTGCCTATCGCGATCCTCGCGCTGATCCTCATGTGGGCCACCACCCCGGAATCCCGCGAGAGCAACGCACCGCGCAGCGTCGACGTCCCGGGCGCCATCGCCATCGTGCTCAGCGTCTTCCTCGTGTCCTACGCGCTGGTCTCGAGCGACACCCTCGGCCTGATCGGTGCCGCCGGGCTACTGCTCGCCGCGGTCGTCGTCGCCGTGATCTTCGTCTTCATCGAGCGCCGCGCCAAGGTGCCCGTCGTCGTCCTGAGCATCTTCACCAAGGGCAGGTTCAACGGCGCGGTCGTGTCGAACCTGATCGCGAACGTCATCTTCGGGGCCGTCGTCTTCTTCATGTCCCTCTACCTGCAGGTGGTGGAGGGGTATGACCCGCTGATGGCCGGTGCGCTCCTGCTCCCGGCGACAATCCCGATCCTGCTGGTCAACCCGATCGGTACTGCGATCAGTCGGCGCTTCGGTCCCGCGTGGCCGACGGCCATCGGCATGGCACTGCTGGCCGTCGCGGCGTACCTACTGACGACCCTCGGCGGCTCGTACGTCGAACTCCTGATCCCGTTCATCCTCATCGGCATCGGCATCGGCCTGCAGATCACCCCGTGTGCCGCTGCCGCGGTCGAGGACCCGGGTGAAGCGGGTGAGGGCACGGCCTCGGGCATCTTCAAGGCGGCCAGCATGATCGGCGGTTCACTAGGCGTCGCGATCTCGACCGCGGTCTTCCAGAACGTCGCGCGGGGCGACGCGGGGCGCATCGTCCCGGGTTTCACCCCCGATGCGACGGCGATCGACACGATCCTGTCCGTCCTCACCGGTGGGGCTGCCATCGACGTGCTGGCCTCGATCGTCCCGGGAGATGCCCAGGCCTTCGTCACCCGACTCTTCGACGACGCGATCGGGGCCGCAATGTGGCCATCCATCGTCTCCGCGATCATCGGAGTCATCATTGCGCTGTGGCTGCTGCGGGGGAAGCCGAAGGTTGCCGTCGAGTAGGCGTTTCAGGGGTGCTCGCGCATTAGTCAGCCACGGACGGGACGCCCGAATTCGTGCTCCCGATTTGACATACATACGGTCAAGTAGTTGCTACGGTGCGCTGCATCAGGCACCCGCCGTGCCCACCTGAAGGAGGCACCGTGACTAGCACTCAACCCCTACCCGAAGCGGCTCCGACGTCCACCCTGGCCCGGGGACGGCTCGGAGTCCCCTCCATCTCAGCCCTCGTGATCTCCGCCGTGGCCCCTGTCTCCACGCTCGCCGCGGGCATACCGGTCATCTTCGCCATCCAGGGTGCAGCCACCCCGGCGATGTTCGTCATCACCGGAATCATCTACGCCCTGTTCGCAGCGGGCTACGTCGCGATGAGCCGCCACATGGTCAATGCAGGTGGCTTCGTGGCCTACATCGACCGCGCCTTCGGCAAGCGGGCCGCATCGGGGATGTCGTACGTGACGGTGCTGTTCTACTTCTCCGCCATCATCGCGTTCTACGCGATCTCGGGGGCGGTAGCAGCCGACATCCTGGGCATCGCGGACCACTACAAGCTGGTGACCATCGGGTTCCTCGTCCTGGTGGCGGTGCTCGGCCTCCTCGGCGTCCAGCTCAACGCGCGGCTCCTGCTGGTCCTGCTGACGGTCGAACTGATCGCCATCATCGTCCTGGACGTGGCGCTGGCGGTCCAGGGTGGGCCGGCCGGCTACACCTTCGCCGGCTTCAACCCGACGCTGGTCTTCGGTAGCGGCTTCGGGG
>JBILVH010000036.1:0-10914 GCA_044370555.1 Candidatus Nanopelagicales bacterium | reverse complement strand
CCGGGGCGACCTCAAGTTCCGTCATGCCCGTCCACCCCGACTCGACGACGAGTTCGGCGAGGTATTCCTCCGCGGCAAGGCCGACCGCTGAGGCCTTGACCCGCATGGGCAGGTCCTTGCTCACCAGCACCACGTCGCGGCCCTCCGCGGCCAGGTTGCGCGCGACGGCCAGGATGCGCGAGTCGTTATCCCCGAGCCGGAGGCCGTTCGGCAGCACTGCCGTGTCGGTGTGGTTCAGCTCGACGTAGAGCGTGCCGCCCTGGTCCAGCGGGATCGGCGCGTCGAGGCGTCCGTGGCGCACGCGGATGTCGTCGAGCAGGCGCAGCGCTGTCCGCGCGAAGTAGCCGAGTTCGGGGTGCGTGCGTTTGGCCTCGAGTTCGGTCACGACCACCAAGGGAATCACCACATCGTGCTCGTCGAACCGCAGTAGCGCGTGCGGGTCAGAGAGCAGGACACTGGTGTCCAGCACGTAGGTGCGCTGGGCGGGAGTGGTGCGGCGGCGACTCGCGGGCAACGTGCGCTCCTCGTCTCGGCGTACGACGCACGCAGGAGGTCATCCTGCGAACCCGGCCGGGACCGTCCCGGCCCTGCACGCCCGACAGTAAGTGCGTCCGACGGGTCGAACGAGTGCGCCACGCCGCCCGTTTTCGCGCCGTTCACCGGCTACTGTGGTCGCTGGCGAAGGAGTCGAGGAGGTCTCGGGTGGGCGGTGGTCCGGAGGTGACGCGGGGTGCACCCCGACGGAGCCCGCGACGGGCGGTCGCCGACGTCGTGTACTCGGCGTACGAGCGTCGACTCCGCCAGCAGATCCCACCCGATCGCGTGCCCAAGCACGTCGGCGTGATCCTCGACGGCAATCGCCGGTGGGCCGCGGGACAGGGGTCGACGTCCGCCGCCGGCCATCGGGCTGGCGCGGCCAAGATCCGCCAGTTCCTCGGGTGGTGCGACGAGGCCGGCGTCGAGGTGGTCACCCTCTGGCTGTTGTCGACCGACAACCTGAGCCGCCCCTCGCCCGAACTCGATTCGCTCATGACCATCATCGAAGGTGTCGTGACCGAACTCGCCGAGGCTGGCCGGTGGCGACTCCACCCCGTGGGAGCACTCGACCTGCTCCCCGACCGCACGGCGCGCCTGCTCAAGGAGAAGGCCGACGAGACCGCGACGACGAACGGGTCGCTGGTCAACATCGCCGTCGGGTACGGCGGCCGCCGCGAGGTCGTCGACGCTGTGCGCGGCCTACTGCAGTCGCACGCCGAACAGGGCACGTCCCTGGACGATCTGGCGGCGAACCTCGACGCGGAACACATCGCCGAGCACCTCTACACACGCGGCCAACCCGACCCCGATCTGGTGATCCGCACCTCCGGCGAGCAGCGCCTCTCCGGCTTCCTGCTGTGGCAGAGCGCGCACTCGGAGTTCTATTTCTGCGAGGCCTACTGGCCGGCCTTCCGGCACGTCGACTTCCTCCGCGCCCTTCGCTCGTACGCCGCACGTCAGCGGCGCTTCGGCGGGTGACGGGGCCGCTGGTGCGATGCGCGCGCCATCACCGCGCTGGCTGGTCGCCGGCGGACTCGCCTGCCTGATCGCCCTCGGCATCCTTGCGGCCGGGAATTGGACGCCGCCGCTGGCTGCCCTACCGACATGGCTCGAGGCGCATGCACCCTGGGTGATTGACGGTGCCCGGGTCCTCAACGTCCTAGGCCGCGGGGTGGTACTCGTCCCGCTGACGATCGCGATCGCCGTCGTACTCCTCATGCGCCGCCATCGCAGGTGGGCCGCCTATGTGATCGGCTGCGGACTCGCGGGGTTGATCCTCGTCGAGTCGATCAAGGCGACGTTGGACCGACAGCGTCCGGCGTACGCCCTGCTCGAGGAGGCGAGCGGCTCGTTCCCCTCCGGGCACGCGGCGTCCGGCATCTACTGCTGGGTGGTCTTCGGACTCGCGGCCTGGTGCCTGCTTCCGCGCATCGGGCGGGCCGTGGGCATCACGGCGCTGGTCGTTGGGGTGCTGCTCGGGCCGAGCCGGCTGGTCCTCGGCGTGCACTACTGGCCGGACGTCCTCGGGGGCTGGGCGGCCGGTGCGAGTGTCACACTTCTCGCGGGGGCGATCGTCGTCGGCGTTCGGGGAGGCGCACGTGAGCGAGGGTGATCCACCGCCGGAGTCCGGCGGTGCCTACGACTACCGCGGCCGCGTGTACTTCGACTACTCGCCCGTGCGCGACCGGCTCGCCGACCCGGGCGAGGTCGCGTGGTCCTGGGTCGCCTACGAGGAGGACGACCGGGTCGGCAAGGACCGACCGGTCCTCATCATCGGGTACGCCGGTCGCCACCACGTCGCCGCACTCATGGTCACGACGCGCGAACGGCCCGGCGACGACCGGTGGGTACCGATCGGCAGCGGCACCTGGGACCGCACCCGTCGACCGAGTTACGCGCGGGTCGACCGAGTGCTGCGCGTGCGCCGCGACGGAGTGCGCCGCATCGGCGCAGTGCTGCCGAGAGCTACCTTCGACAGCGTTGTGCGCGCGTGCCGCGCGCAGGGCGTCCGGCGCGCCGGACTCATCGCACGCGTCGTGCAGCGCCTCAGCCGCGCGCGAGCCGATCGCGCAGCGTCGCGGGCGACGTGACCGGTGCATCGCAGGTGAAGTGGCGGCACACGTAGGCCGCGGGCGCGCCATCGATCAGAGGCCGGTCGCGCAGCAGTGGCACCTGGGTCGGGTGCGCCGGGTCTCCGAGCGCGACCGCGGCACCGGGTCGCGATGAAGTGAGCGCGACGCGGTGCAGGTCATCGCGTCGTCGGTCACCCGCCGCCCCGACGATGGCGATCTCCAGCGGTCCGTCGAGCAGTGCCTCAGCAGCGGACAACCCCGTGCCGACGGCGCGCGGCGCCCGACTCGCGAGCGCGGTGACGACCCCGAGGGCCGCCTCCGCTGCCGAGCGGCAATCGGTGCGACCGGTGTACGCCGAGTGGGTGAGCAGTGCCGAGGCAGCCGCAAGCCACCCCGACGGGGTGGCATTGTCACCGGGTTCGCGCGGGCGCCGGATCAGCACCTCGGCATCATCGGCCGTGTCGAAGAAACCCCCGGTGCCGTCAGCGAACCGGGCGAGCACGGTGTCGAGCAGCGCGCCGGCAATCCCGAGCCAACGCTCCTCCCCCGTCACGGCATACAACGCGTGGAGACCGGAGGCCAGGCACGCGTAGTCGTCGAGGACACCGACACTTAGACCCGCAACACCGTCCCGCGACGTACGCGCGAGCCGCGCACCGTCGGGTGTGACGGTCATGTGCACGTCGCTGAGGAGGTCCGCCGCATCGCATGCAGCCGAGATCCACTCCCCGCGGTCGAACAGCGCCCCCGCCTCCGCCAAGGCGGCGATAGCCATGCCGTTCCACGCCGCCACCACCTTGTCATCACGGCCCGGCCGCACTCGCCGGTCGCGTTCAGTCATCAGTGCAGCGCGGATCCGCAGCCAGCGCGCCGGGTCGTCGGGGTCGCGCAGCAACTGCAGCGTCGAAGCACCGTGCTCGAACGTGCCGACCGGGGTGACGCTCAGCAGATCGGCCGCCCATGCGCCGTCGTCCGCGCCGAGAACGTCCACGAGCTGGCCCGGTGTCCAGACGTAGAACCGGCCCTCCTCCCCCTCGCTGTCGGCGTCGAGGGCTGCCGCGAATCCGCCTTCGGCCGTGCGCATCTCGCGCAGCAGGAAATCGGCTGTGTCGTGGACCACGGTGCGCGCGAGCGGCGACTCGGTCTGCCGCCACCAGTGGGCGTAAGCGCGCAGGAGGAGTCCGTTGTCGTAGAGCATCTTCTCGAAGTGCGGCACGACCCAGTCGGCGTCGACGCTGTAGCGCGCGAAGCCACCACCGAGTTGGTCATACATCCCGCCGCGCGCCATGGCCTCCAGCGTTCGCTCCGCCATCGCGAGCGACTCGACATCTCCGGTCCTCGCGCTGTGGCGCAGTAGCCATTCGAGGACCATCGACGGCGGGAACTTCGGCGCCGCACCGAAGCCGCCGCGTACGGCGTCGTACGACGTCGACAGAACTTCGACCGCGCGCGCTAGATCCGACGCATCTGGCAACGGTAACGCGCGCGCGTCGGCGCCCCGTCCGGCGAGCGCATCGGTGACCCGGGCGGCCGCGGCGCGAACCTCACCGCGCTGCTCCCGCCACGCAGTGGCTAGCGCCGTGAGCAACTGCCGGAATGACGGCATGCCGTGCCGTGGCGTCGGGGGGAAGTACGTGCCGGCATAGAAGGGCTTGCCGTCATGGTCGAGGAACACCGACATCGGCCAGCCGCCGTGCCCGGTCAACGCTTGCGTCGCATCCATGTACACCGCATCGATATCGGGCCGCTCTTCGCGGTCGACCTTGATGCTCACGAATGCGGCATTGAGGTGCTCGGCTGTTTCGGCGTCCTCGAACGATTCATGTGCCATGACGTGGCACCAGTGGCAGGCGGAGTAGCCGACGGACAGGAAGACCGGGACGTCACGACGCCGGGCCTCGTCGAATGCCTCGGGGCACCACTCCCACCAGTCGACCGGGTTGTCGGCGTGCTGCTGCAGGTAAGGGCTTGTTGCGTTCACGAGGCGGTTCGGCACAGCCCCATCGTGTCGTGCGGCGCCGGAATGGGCCACCGCGGGTCGGGTCACCTAACGCAGTGCAGCGGCCAGCTCGGTGAAGGCGTCCACGAGCAGGCCCATGTCGGCGTCGGTGTGCGCGAGTGACACCAGCCACTGCTCATCAAGCCCCGGCGGGGTGAGGATGCAACGGTTGACCCCCCACAGCCAACTCAACTCCGCCGCTTCGAAGTCCGTCCGCTTGTAGTCGCGGTAGGTCCGCACCGGCGTCGGGGCCCAGGTCACCGCACCCTTCACGCCGAAGCCGACCGTGTGGGCGGGCAACTCGTACTCCGCGATCACGGCGTCGATAGCCCGCATCGCGCGAACATTCACCGCCTCTGCTTCGGCGAGCGCCTCCGGTGTACACACCTCGTCGACCGCGGCCGCAGCCGCCATGACCAGCGGGTTGCCGTTGTAGGTCCCGAAGTGCGGCATGCGCCCATCAACAACCGTGGCCATGACTTCGTCACTGCCACCGAAGGCCGCGAGGGGAAGTCCGCCGCCGATGCTCTTGGCCAGGCAGACCAGATCGGGCCGCACGCCGAGGCGCTGCGAGGCACCGGCGTACCCGGCGGTCAGACCCGTCTTCACCTCGTCGAACACCAGCAGGGTGCCATGGCGATCACAGGCCGCACGCACACCAGCTAGGTAGCCCGCATCGGGTAGAACGATGGACACGTTCTCCAGCACCGGCTCCATGACGACCGCCGCGATGCGGTCCCCGTGTGCGAGCAGGATCTCCTCGAGGCGGTCGAGATCGTTGTACGGCACCACGTGCACCTCGCCGGCCTCGACCTCGAACGGCACCACCGGCGTCGGCGCCTCCTCGGGCCCGGCCTCCGCGACCGGCGGCTTCACCGACACCGCCAAAGCGTCGTAGCCGCCGTGGTAGCCACCCTCGATCTTGATGATCGCACGACGACGGGTGAATGCACGCGCCGCGCGTACGGCATACATCGTTGCCTCGGTCCCCGAGTTGGCGAAACGGATCTTGTCGAGGCCAAACCGACGGCAGAACCGCTCAGCCACATCGGTCGCCGACGGAGAAGGGGTCACGAAAAGCGTGCCTGTGTCCAGGGCACGCGTAACCGCCGCCACGACCACGGGGTTGAGGTGGCCGACCAGCATGGCTCCGAAACCCATCGATAGGTCGAGCACCGGGCGACCGTCGACATCGGTCAACCACGCACCGCGGGCGGACGTGACCGCCACCGGGTGCGGATCCCAGTGCTGGAACGACGACGGTACGCCGAGCGGCAGCGACATCTGGGCGCGAGCGTGATGTGCGGCGGACCCGGGGGTCGACGCGAGGAATCGCTCCCATTCGCGGGCCAACAGGTCTGCCACGCGCTCGGCCGACACGGGAGCGCTCGACTCGGGCACCGTGCGCCATGTCGCCGGATCGTTCGCGGGGATGACGCTGTGCTGACTGCTGGCCACGGAATTCACTGAGGTCTCCTCATCAATTGACCGTGATCCTACCGCGACGTCGGGCGGCGGCCCGGCCGCAGCCGCGATACCGTGCGCTTCGTGCGACGCATCATCGAACTGACGAGGTACCTGGTCGCGATCCCGGCGCTGGGGTCGATCATCGGGTCGCTGGTACTCATGGTGATCGGGGCGATCGACGTGGTGAACTCGATCATCTCGCTCGCAGACTCGAAGTCGCCCACCAAGGACGCGGTCATCAATATCCTCACCGCGGTCGACACCCTGCTACTGGCGACCGTCCTCCTCGTGATCGGCTACGGCCTGTACGAGCTCTTCGTCGACCCCAGGATCTCCCTTCCCCCGTGGCTCGAGATCCGCAGCCTTGATGACCTGAAGAGCAAGCTCATCGGCGTCGTGGTGGCGATCATCGCCGTATTCTTCCTCGGCGTGCTCGTGGAGGACCGTGACCCGGACGACGTGCTCCTCATCGGTGCAGGCGCCGCCGCTCTCGTCATCGCCCTCGCCGCGTTCACGTGGGCGACGCGCAAGGACACAGACAAGCGCAGGGACCGAGCGGTTGAGACTGACGGCAAAGCCTGAGTACGACGACCTGCGTGCTGGCGTCCGGGCGGTATGCGCGCCCTTCGACGGTGCGTACTGGCGCGGCCTCGAACCGGAGGGCTATCCCACCGAGTTCGTCGACGCGCTCACCTCGTCCGGCTATCTCGCGGCACTCATTCCCGAGGAGTACGGCGGAGGAGGGGCCACGCTCACGGAGGCGTCGATCATCCTCGAGGAGATCTCGGCCTCCGGCGGGAACCCTTCGGCGTGCCACGCCCAGATGTACGTCATGGGCACGCTTCTACGCCACGGCAGTGCGGCCCAGAAGCAGCACTACCTCCCGCGCATCGCCGCAGGCGAGTTGCGGTTGCAGGCCTTCGGCGTGACCGAACCCGGTGCGGGGTCCGAGACCACGAGAATCACCACGCGCGCCGAGCACACCGAAGAGGGTTGGTGCATCAACGGCCAGAAGATCTGGACCTCGCGTGCCCTGCACTCCGACCTGATGCTGCTCCTCGCGCGCACGACCCCGTACGACCAATGTGCGAAACCCACCGAGGGGCTGTCGGTCTTCCTATTCGACATGCGCGAGCTTCCAGGACTCACGATCACACCGATCCGCACGATGATGAACCACAACACGACCCAGGTGTTCTTCGACGATGTCGTCATCCCGCATGGAGCGCTGATCGGCGAAGTGGGCATGGGCTTCCGCTACATCCTTGACGGCATGAACGCCGAGCGGATCCTCATCGCGGCCGAGTGCATCGGGGACGGCCGCTTCCTCCTCGACCGCGCGGTCACGTACGCCGGTCAGCGCGAGGTCTTCTCCCGCCCGATCGGCGCGAACCAGGGTGTGCAGTTCCCGCTGGCGAAGGCCTTCGCCGAACTCCATGCCGCCGACCTGGTGCGCTATGAGGCCGCTGCACTCTATGACGCGGGTGAACCCTGCGGCCCCGAGGCCAACATGGCCAAACTCCTCTGCGCCAATGCCTCGTGGGCCGCGGCAAATGCCGCGCTGGACGCTCACGGTGGTTTCGGATTCGCCGTGGAGTACGACGTTGAGCGCAAGTTCCGCGAGACGCGGCTCTACCAGGTTGCCCCAATCAATAACAACCTCATCCTCGCCTACCTCGGCCAGCACGTCCTCGGACTGCCCAAGTCGTACTAGACCGTGACGACCACCTGGCGGCCGGCCGCCGCCGAGATCGGCACGATCTCCTTGCCGAGCGGCATGATCGCCAGCGCGGCCATCTTGAATGATGCGATCCCGAACGGTATGCCGATGATGGTGATGCACAGCAGCACCCCGGTCAGGACGTGGCCGATCGCGATCCACAGCCCGGCGAGGATGAACCACAGGATGTTCCCGATCACGCTCGGTGCACCGGACTGCGGATTCACCACCACGGTCCGACCGAACGGCCACAGTGCGTAGCCGGCGATCCGGAATGAGGCGATCCCGAACGGGATCGTGACTATCAGGATGCACATCACGATCCCCGCGATGACGTAGCCGATCGCCATCCAGAGCCCGGCTAGGAAGAACCACAGGATGTTGCCGATGACCCGCAGGAAACCCATGCCGGCAGCCTGCCAGACCGGTCCGCTACCCGGCGGGAAGCAGAGCCGCTACACCCGCCACCGTGCCGACATAGACCGCACCAGCCTCGCTCGCATAGATCGCCGCGTAGTGATTGTTGAACAGCGGACCCGACCCAGCGAGGCGCTGCCAGGCCACCTCGCCGGTGGCCGCGTCCACGGCAGTGAACCACCACAGGTCCTCCCCCAAGACGGATTCAGTCTTGGTGTAGGTGAGCACCTTTCCCTCCAGGGCCACCCCCTTGGACACCACGGAGGGGATGACGATGTCGTCATTCGACCAGGCGAGCGAGCACCTTCGCGCACCAAGGTCGACGTCGATGCGCGCCAACCCGGGCGTGGAGATGCGGCCCCCGGAGAGAGCCAACAGGCCGTACCCGTAGTTGTTCTCGACGAACAATGATGAACCCATCGCGATGAGCGAATTGTCCGTAGCGCTCGCACCGTCGGCGAAGACCGGGACCGCGCACAGGAGTCGGTTCGTCGCATTTGCTCGCGCGTCAAAGACCAGCACGTTCATCCGAGGGTCCGCATTGTCGGTGATCGTCACCAGATCACCCCCCGCGAAGACGGTGGGTGTGGTGCCGGTGGCACGACTGGTCTGCCCGGGCTTACGCCGGGAGCCTGCGTCGTACTCCTGCGACCACACCACGACCGGGCGGCCACCCTCGATGGCCAGCCGTAGCAGCTCCCGCGACGTCGCGACAAACGCACCGCCGCCGTCGACCAGGGCGAATGAGTTCTCGATATCGGCACCGTCGAACGCGATCGCCGCCGAGATGCCCGTGACCGGATCGACGACACCCACCGTGCCCTCCCGCCCCACGAACCAGAGCGCCCCGGACCAGTCCGGGAGTACCGAGGTGATCGCCTCATCCTGCTGCAGGGATGCCGCCACGTCGTACTCCGCGACCCGTGCCACCTCGGAGCCGGTCACGCCCAGTTTGAGGATCCGGCCGTCGGGGGCCGGGGTGAGCACGTGACCGTCGCGGTCGAGCACCGCATACCCACCGGCACTGAAGTTCGTGGCGAAGTCCGCGCGGAACGGACGCCGGAAGAGCGTGGCACTCATCAGGGGTCGCAGGTCAGGGGTGAGGACGTGCAACCGGGTCTCCACCGGCGACACGCATAGCGCGATGACCCGATCGTCCGGTGAGAACAGGATCGACGCGCAATCTCCGCCGGCGAAGAAGGATCTCGTCGCCGCGGTCCTCGGATCCGGTAGGCGGTAGCCGGTGTAGGCGTCCGTCATCCACGCGTCGTTGTGGATCGTGCTGCCCTGACCGGGTGCGAGCCAGGGATTCTGCGGCGCGGCCGGCGCATCCATCGGCTGCGCGGGCGTCTCCCATGCCGGGCCGGCGACGAATGCGGGGCCGGTGTGCGGGGCAGACGGGACCGACTCGCGCACGGCTCCGAGCACGCCGCCGAAAACGGCAACGACCGCAATGGCCAGGGCCACCCAGCGACCCCACGGCCGCCCCGCCGCACGCGCACCGGGTCGCAGAGCGATAACCACGGCGGGGACGACGACGGCGAACGCCACTACACCGACGCTGATCCGAGGGACGGGCACCCACCATGCACCTGACGAAGGGATCACCCAAACCAGTCCCGCTGCAACGACGGCCGCAACCGTCGCGGTCACACCCGCCCGCCGTCGCCCCGCCCACAGACCCGGCGCGCAGGCGACGAGCACGACGATCAGCAGCAACTGCAGCACCTGGACGAGTCCTGTGATCGCGTACGCCCAGGCCGAGGCCCGCGCACCGACCCCGATCGAGGCGGGGCCCACGGTGAGTGCGGTGACGAACCCGCCCGGCGTGAACAGCAGTACCGCCAGCGCGGCCGCGCCCACCGCGGCGATCCGTCGGGGCATCACGAGCGTCAGGCTAGGCCGTTCCGGCACGGGCGGCCCTCTGTTTTGCGTATGGTTGGCGCACACATTCATGCGGCACTGGCTCGAGAGGAACGACCATGGGATTCGGGGAGTCCATTCGCACCGTCTTCGGCAAGTACGCCGTGTTCAACGGTAGGGCCCGGCGCTCTGAGTTCTGGTGGTACTACCTGTTCATCGTGATCGTGAACGGCATCCTCGGCGGAATTCTCGGCGCGGCATTGCTGTCATCCCCCCGCACCAAGCAGACGGTCGACGGCATCGTCGTCGAGCAGATCACACCGAACGCCTTCGCGATCGCGATGTACGTCCTCATCGGCATCTGGGCGCTTGCGATCCTGGTGCCGACGCTCGCGGTCCAGGTTCGCCGCTTGCACGACACGGACCGGGTCGGCTGGTGGTGGTGGCTTGGCCTGCTGTGCTGCGTGGGTCCGATCATCCTGCTGGTGTTCTACGTCTCCGAAGGCACCCGAGGACCGAACCGGTTCGGCCCTGATCCTCGAGAGACCTGATCCTCGAGAGACCTGATCCTCGAGAGACCTGATCCTCGTTAGACCTGACCCCGGCCTCAGGCCGCGAGGCGCTCGGTGACGCGGCGCTTGACGTAGTGCTCGGCGACGAACGACATGAAGGGGATCGTCCCAGCGAGCACGATCCCCAGCGTCTTGAGTACCGAGTAGCGCAGGCGGAAGCAGATATCGAGCGCGGCCGCGACGTAGAGGATGTACAACCAGCCGTGCGCGATCCAACCGACGGCGTAGAGCGCCGCGAGCGGTCCGGTCTCAGTCAGGTTGAAGACG
>JBILVH010000262.1:0-2931 GCA_044370555.1 Candidatus Nanopelagicales bacterium | reverse complement strand
CACTCGGCCGCGTGACCGCGGACAAGCGGGTCCGGCTCGTGCGTGGTGATCGCGAGGCCTTCGGGATCCACGGACGCTCTGCGGAGCAGCGCATCGCGCTCGACCTGCTTCTCGACCCGGACATCGGCATCGTGTCGCTCGGTGGGCGCGCGGGTACGGGTAAGAGCGCGCTCGCCCTCTGCGCGGGCCTCGAGGCGGTGCTTGAGCGTCGGCAGCATCGCCGCGTCATCGTCTTCCGGCCGCTCTACGCGGTGGGTGGTCAGGATCTCGGCTACCTGCCGGGCAGTGAGAACGAGAAGATGGCGCCGTGGGCCCAGGCGGTCTTCGACACCCTCGGTGCGGTGACCACCACCGAGGTCATGGACGAGGTGATCGACCGGGGGATGCTCGAGGTGTTGCCCCTGACGCATATCCGGGGTCGCTCCCTGCACGACGCGTTCGTGATCGTCGACGAGGCGCAGAGCCTCGAGCGCAACGTGCTCCTCACGGTCCTCTCGCGGATCGGTCGCGACTCGCGGGTGGTCCTCACCCACGACGTGGCCCAGCGGGACAACCTGCGGGTCGGCCGCCATGACGGGGTCGTAGCTGTGGTCGAGAAGTTGAAGGGGCATCCCCTCTTCGCCCACGTCACCCTCACGCGGTCCGAGCGGTCCCCGATCGCGGCACTTGTGACGTCGATGCTAGAGGATCTGCCCGCATAGCGGACCCCGGCTGCAAGCGTGGGGCGAGGGACACCCACACCGGCTAGTAGCCCCGTGACCGTTCTGTTACGGTCGGAAGTGCCCCGGTCACCGGCCGGGGCCGTCCGGGGCGCCTAGTCCTACCCTCCCGGACGCAGGCACCGACCGCTCGGGTAGGAGCGGGGGAACCACCACCGCGGTAGAACTCGGACCGCGGGGACCGGGGAAACCCGGTCCTGGGGTGAAGGTCGTTCGCGACCCGGCTCGTCTCCTGAGCCGAACCCGACAGCTCACCCCGCAGGCGCCCTAGGAGATCGCGTGCGTCGACGTATTGCCCTCGCGGTGGCCGCTGTGCTCGCCGTCCTCGCCGTTCCGGCCGCGGCATCCCCGGCCTCCGCGGCCGAGCCGCCGCCGCTTGAGTTCCGCGACAGCGGTGGCGCGGTGATCGTCCTGCAGCGGGCGCTCGGCATCGAGCCGACGGGATTCTTCAGCCGCCGGACCGAGCGCGCCGTCAAAGCCCTGCAGATCCGCCACGGAGTGAACCCGGTGGGCAAGGTGGGGCCGATCACCTGGGGGCTGCTGGGTCCCCGCGTCTCGCGCGCAGCCGCGCGCTTCGCCCCCGATGCGGGTGCTGACGCGACCTCGACGCTGCCGTGGCAGACCTACGCGGGCCGCGACATGGTCGGCTACCGGCCGAGCACCTACCGCGGCAAGTACTACGACGCCCGGTTCGAGCAGTACCGCCTGTGCGTCGTGCAGCGCGAGAGCGGTGGGCGCTACGGCGAGTCGAGCGGCGGCCATGTGGGTGCCTACCAGTTCTCCTATTCGTTGGCCGCCCAAGCGCTGCGCGCGATGCGCGCCGAGATGGGGGCGGAGTTCGGCAATGCCGGTCTGGCATTCCTCGACAGCCTCGCCGGCGATCCCATGTGGACGTGGCCGCGCTACGCGCAGGATGCGGCCTTCTGGACGATCTTCAACCGCGGTGCTGGCTGGTCGCATTGGTCCAGCCAGTGGGGTGCGAACTGGAACTGCGATCACCGGCCGAACCAGGAGTCCGGCTGGCCGAGCCGTGGGCACTGGAACTACTCCGCGATGGAGGGCTGATCCACCTCAGGGTGCGGGAGCTCCGACGGGGATCGTCGTGGCCACCGGCCGGAGCGTGTCGGCGAAGAAGTCGTTGCCCTTGTCGTCCACGACGATGAATGCGGGGAAGTCCTCCACCTCGATCCGCCACACGGCTTCCATGCCGAGTTCGGGGAAGTCGAGCACCTCGACCTTGCGGATGTTGTCCTGCGCTAGAACGGCTGCGGGCCCGCCGATCGAGCCGAGGTAGAAGCCGCCGTTGTCGCGACAGGCCGCGGTCACGGCGGTACTGCGGTTGCCCTTGGCGAGCATGACGAACGATCCGCCCGCCTTCTGGAACTGGTCGACGTATGCGTCCATGCGCCCCGCGGTCGTCGGGCCGAAGGAGCCTGACGCGTATCCCTCGGGGGTCTTGGCCGGTCCGGCGTAGTAGACGGCGTGATCGCGCAGGTAGTCGGGCATCGGTTCGCCGCGGTCGAGCATCTCCTTGATGCGGGCGTGCGCGATGTCGCGCGCGACGATCATCGGTCCGGTGAGCGAGACCCGTGCCTTGACCGGGAGGGCGCTCAGTGCCGCACGTACCTCGGCCATGGGCCGAGAGAGGTCGATGCGCACCACGTCGTCGTCGAGGTGCTCGTCGGTGACCTCCGGGAGGTAGCGGGCCGGGTCCCGTTCGAGTTGTTCGAGGAAGATGCCGTCGCGCGTGATCTTGGCGAGAGCCTGGCGGTCTGCCGAGCACGACACCGCGATCGCGATCGGCAGGGATGCGCCGTGGCGGGGCAGGCGTATGACGCGGACGTCATGGCAGAAGTACTTGCCGCCGAACTGCGCGCCGATGCCGAACTCCTGCGTCATGCGCAGGATCTCGGCCTCCATCTCGAGGTCGCGGAATCCGTGGCCGAGCGGAGAACCGTGCACGGGCAACGCGTCGTAGTAGCGGGCACTGGCGTACTTGGCGGTCTTCACCGCGTGCTCGGCGGTCGTCCCACCGATGACGACGGCGAGGTGGTACGGCGGACAGGCCGCAGTGCCAAGGCTGCGCAACTTCTCGTCGAGGAACGATCGCAGCCGGGTCGGATTCAGCACCGCCTTCGTCTCCTGGAAGAGCAGGCTCTTGTTGGCCGATCCGCCGCCTTTGGCCATGAAGAGCAGGTGGTACTCCGCCTCA
>JBILVH010000288.1:0-2662 GCA_044370555.1 Candidatus Nanopelagicales bacterium | reverse complement strand
GCCCAGGTGCGCAGCAATGGGTTCAGGTTCACTCTTGTCAGCACCGCAGGCCGTTCCGGGGCGCGGGCGCAGACGGACGCCGCGGGTCGCGCGAAGCTCCGCTGGTTCGACGTCACCGAACCGTTTGGAGCGCGGGCGGGCAGGGTGCTCTTCGTCGGGGACTCGCACCTCTACCCGCTCCTGCCAGCCCTCAAGAAGTTGGCCGAGGAGGAGGGCTTGACTGCGTCATCCCACTGGGTGCTCGGCTGCCCCTGGATGCCACTGACCATGTCCAGCGTGGCACCCGGTGACGATGGTCGGCCCTGCCGCTCACTGTTGGTTGAGCCTGTTCTGGAGCGGGTGCGCGATGAGCAGCCGGATCTGGTCGTCTTGGTCTCCCGCAGCGTCGTGCGGCAAGACATCATCGTGGACGGAGTACGTGTGGCACCCGGGCAGAGTGGCTGGCTGGCCGCGGTGCGCTCTAGCGCAGAGGAGGCAGTGCGCCAGCTCGTCGACCTCGGGGTGGAGGTCGTCATCGTTGAACCGCTGCCGGAGGCGACGGATGACCAGAACACGTGCCTGCGGACACCGCGATGGCGCGAATGCGGCGGTGCGCGGTACTTCCTCCCCGGCACCTCTGAGTGGCGTGAGGTCATCCGACGGCTCGCTCTCGATAGCGAAGTCACAGGGGTGTCGTTGGCTCCGATCTTCTGCGACGGCAATTCATGTCCGTCCGTCATCAACGGTGTGCCAGTTCGTCGGGATTCGAATCACCCCACTCCGGACTTCGCGCTCGCCAATCAGGACGGTATCGCGGCGGCGTTCGCAGCCGCTGGAGTTGACCTCGCTGCGGCCCGTCTGACCACGCCCGAGATGCGCATCACCGCCGGCGATGAATCGTGGGCGATTGATCGCCGACCGGGTCGAATGCGCCTGGAGGTCGAGACACTCCCTACGAATATCCGTGGTCCGTCTGCCCGGGAGAGCTGATCCACTAGCGTGTGCGTGTGACCGACGGCTTGCGCAACTGGGCAGGGACCACCTGGCGACTGCTGATCGTGCTCGCCGGTGTCGCGGTCCTCTGGCTGGGCCTGGGGCTCATCGCCCCCGTCGTGTTCGCAATCTTCTTCGCGATGCTCTTCAGCGCCCTGGCTAGTCCGCTGATGCGGGTCTTCCGTCGAGCCCTCCCCAAGGCACTCTCCATGATCCTCGCGATCCTGGTCATCGCCATAGGAGTTATCGGCATCCTCACCGTCGTTATCGTCTCCGTCGTCCGGGAAGGCCCGAACATCGTCACCGCCGTGCAGAACGGCATCAAGGACCTGCAGGACTGGCTGCAGAACGGTCCGTTCAAGTTGGACGATCAGGCGCTCGCCAGCTTCATGGGTCAGTTGAGCGAGTGGGGTAAGCAGATCGGCGAGGCGCTCTTGCTGGATGTGGCGGGGACCGCGTCATCCATCGGCACTCTTGTCGTTGCCGGGTCGGTCTTCATCTTCGGGGTCATCTTCTTCATGGGGAACCCGGAGAGCATTTGGCGCTGGGTCGTCTCGTGGTTCCCGCCGAAGTCTCGCGAGATGGTCGACACCTCGGGTCGGATTGCATGGGACAGCATCTCCGGCTACACCCGCGGCATCGTCATTGTGGCGCTATGCGATGCGCTGCTGGTCTACATCGGTCTGGTCATCCTCGGTGTTCCGCTGGCACCAGCCCTTGCCGCAGTCGTCTTCCTCGGCGCGTTCATCCCGGTCATCGGGGCTCCCGTCGCGACCTTCTTCGCGGCGATCGTGGCGCTCGCCGAGCGCGGCTTCGTGGTCGCGCTCCTCACTGTCGTCCTGACCATCATCGTCGGTAGCTTCGATGGCGACGTGCTGCAGCCGCTCGTGATGGGCAAGGCCGTCAACATCCACCCCCTAGCGATCGTCGTACTCATCGCAGCGGGTGCCCTGACGCTCGGTATCGTCGGAGCCCTTATCGCCGTGCCGCTGGGGGCAGCCGCGTATGGAGTGGCGAAATACATCAGCGGCCGAGATCCGGAGCACCCACGGCCCACCGCCTGGGGGGCGCCGGGCGTCGACCCTGATCAGCCCCCGTTCCCGGCGCCGAAGCCGAAGCGATCGCTGCGCGACCGGTTCCGGCGTCGGACGGCCACCGCCGTACCGTAGGCGCGATGTCGGACCGGGAGTTCCTCCGCGCGGCGCAGGCTGCGCTCGCGGACGGCGATGTCGTCACCGATCCGGACCGGCTGGCTTCGTACCGCGCCGATCGCTCAACTGGCTCCGAGGCCGGAGAGCCCCTTGCCGTCGTCTTCCCGCGCAGCACCGAGCAGGTTGCCGCGGTCATGCGAGCAGCGCACGCCCAGCGCATCCCGGTGGTACCACGTGGGGCGGGGTCGGGACTGTCTGGCGGATCCAACGCGGTCGACGGATGCGTTGTCGTGTGTGTCGAGAAGATGCGGGAGGTGCTCGCGGTCGACGTCGACAACGGGTACGTCGAGACCCAGCCCGGTATCTTCAACACGGAGTTGCGTGACCACGTCGCGCATCACGGGATGTGGTACGCCCCCGACCCGGCGAGCAAGGACTTCTGCTCGATTGGCGGCAACGTCAACACGAATGCCGGCGGCCTGTGCTGCGTCAAGTATGGCGTGACGCGGGATGCGGTACTCGGTCTCGAAGTGGTGCTC
>JBILVH010000260.1:0-2955 GCA_044370555.1 Candidatus Nanopelagicales bacterium | reverse complement strand
CCACGACTGCACCGGCGAGCTGATCGAGGTCGTCGGAGTAGGACCAGTCGTGCCACCACGCGGCGGGTCCGACGGTGAGTGCGGCATCGGTCACACGGCCGGTGATCACGACGTCGGCACCCGCCATCAGCGCGTGTGTGATGCCCGCACCCCCGAGGTACGCATTGGCAGTCAGCGGGGTGAGTGTGCCGAGTTCCGCACCGGTGTCGGCGTTGGCGAACATCTCGCCACGGTCGCGGAGCTCAGTAAGGCGCGGGAGCAGGTCGTCACCTTCGACCACCGCGATACTCGGCGCCAACCCCTGCGCGGCGGCGATCTCGCGCAGGGCAGCAGCGCAGCCAGCCGGATCGAGGCCACCGGCATTGGTCACAACGCGGATACCGCGCTCGAGGCAGGTGCCGAGCACCTGCTCCATCTGCGTGATGAAGGTGCGGGCGTACCCCGCGCCTGCACCGTGCTTCATCCGCTGCCGGGCCAGGATGATCATCGTCAACTCGGCGAGCCAGTCACCTGTCAGCACATCGATCGGACCGCCGTCGACCATCTCGCGGGCGGCCGAGAGGCGGTCGCCGAAGAATCCGCTGCAGTTCGCGATCCGCACCGGGCGTATGCCGCGGTCGGCGGGCTGCAGGGTCATGCGCGGCCTTCGGTGCCGCTGACCCCGGGGCGCGAAGCGGAGTCGGACTCGGCATCCGCGTCCGCAGTCGGCACCGCGGCGGCGAGGACGACGACTACCTCATGCGCATCCACCGACTGGCCGACGCCCACGAGCACCTCCGCGACGACCGCATCATCGTCGGCCGTGATGCGGTGCTCCATCTTCATCGCCTCAATCACCACGAGGGTGTCACCCGCCGCGACCGTGTCGCCCGCCGCGACATTCACCACCGTCACCGTTCCGGGCACCGGCGTCATGGGGCCGCGAGCATGCGCGCCGGACGCGCTCGTCGGATAGCGCGCCTCCTCGGTCCACTGAGTCGACCACGCACTGTCGTCCACGCACACCAGACCGCCCGCATCGTCCGTTCCGTACCGCGTCACCCGCATGTGCGCGGATAGGCCGTCCATCGTCATGGTGACCTCGGCGCAACGCGCTGCACCTTCCTCTGCCGGGAGCACCACCGCACGGTGCTCCACGGTCACGTCACACACCTCACCGTTGACGGTGACCGCGAGGCCATCGTGACCATCGGCAGTTCGGCACCACTGGTAGGTCACCACGACGGCATCACCGCCGCCGAGCGGGCGGAGAGTGCGCGTGTCCGCGGTGCCCGGCACATAGCGCCAGCGGGGAGAGATCCCCGCTGGTCGCTGATCGGCGGGTGCGCCGAGTGCCGCCGCGAGGGCGTGGCGCCGCCGCGTCACCGGGTCGGGGGCCGCTGCCACCAGCGACGGAGCACGTTCGAGCAGGTCCGTCGAGGTGTCACCCACGCGGAAGTATGGCGAGGCAAGAGTTGTGATGAGGCTGTCCCGGTTGGTCACGAGCCCGTGGATCCGCATTGAGCGCAGGTACGCCGCGAGTCGATCGGCCGCCGCTGCCCGAGTCGGTGCATGGGCGATGACCTTCGCGAGCATGGGGTCATAGAACGCGGTGACCTCGCTACCCGCCTCGACACCGGAGTCGATCCGGATGCCGTCGCCCGGTCCGTCGAAAGCGGCAAGGGTCCCGGTGCCCGGCAGGTATCCGCGCGTGGGGTCCTCCGCGTAGAGCCGCACTTCGATCACATGTCCGTCGACCGTGATGTCCGACTGGGTAGCGGGCAATTCCTCACCGCGCGCACTGCGCAACTGCCATTCGACGAGATCGATCGGGCTGCCGGCCGCACGCATGACGCCTTCGGTGACCGGATGCTCCACTTGCAGTCTCGTGTTCATCTCGAGGAAGAAGAACTCCTGGTCGGCTCCTTCGCCGCTCACGAGGAACTCGACCGTGCCTGCGCCGACGTACCCGATGGAGCGGGCCAGATCGACTGCCGCCGCACACATCAGATTGCGCGTGGCCGCCGTGACACCCGGGGATGGTGCCTCCTCGACCACCTTCTGGTAGCGGCGCTGGATCGAGCACTCGCGCTCGCCGAGGTGGACGACGTTGCCGAACACATCGCCGAAGACCTGAACCTCGACGTGGCGCGCGCGGGTCAGCAGTCGCTCCAGGAAAACCGTGTCGTCGCCGAAGGCACTGCGCGCTTCGCGGCGGGCGCTCTCGACCGCGCTTACCAGGTCGGCCGCAGTGGCGACGGTGCGCATACCCTTTCCGCCGCCGCCCGCTGACGCCTTGACCAGCAATGGGAAGCCGACACCGACAGCCACCGCGGGCACATCAGCATGCGCGTCGATCTCCGCGCCGGGGATCAGGGGCACGCCGGCAGTTGCGGCGATCCGCTTGGCCTCGACCTTCAGCGCCATGGCACGGATCTGGTCAGGGGTCGGCCCGACCCAGATCAGGCCGGCATCGATGACCGCCTGCGCGAAGTCGGGGTTCTCCGACAAGAAGCCGTAGCCGGGGTGGATCGCGTCGGCCCCTGCTAGGTGCGCCGCCTGCAGGATCGCACCGGCATCGAGATAGGTCTGGAGCGCAGTCTGGCCCGGCAGCCGTACCGCGAAATCGGCCTCGCGTACGAACGGCGCCGATGCGTCGGGGTCGGAGTAGACGGCGACTGTGCGAATGCCGAGACGCAGCGCCGTGCGGAAGACCCGCCGGGCGATCTCACCGCGATTGGCTACCAGAAGGGTCTGCATCGTCACATCCGGAAGACGCCGTAGGAGCCGGTGCCCTGCACCGGTGCGGAATGGACGGCCGACAGCGCGAGCGTCAGGACGTTGCGGGTGTCCCGCGGGTCGATGATGCCGTCGTCCCACAGTCGTCCCGTCGCATACAGCGCCGTGGACTGCGACTCGACCTGCTGTTCGAAGGCGTCACGCATGGGAGCGAATGCCGACTCGTCGAAAGTCCCG
>JBILVH010000261.1:0-2955 GCA_044370555.1 Candidatus Nanopelagicales bacterium | reverse complement strand
CTCAGCGCCGGCTCCACCGGCAGCCCCGGGTAGACGAGCGGCCACGACACGGCCACTTCCGGACCGATCACCCACCCGACCGCTGTGTTCCACTGCTTGCCTGTGATGAGTTCGAGTTCGGCGGCGGGTGCCGCTGCTGCGACGGCCACGAGGTCAAGACCCGGGTCGATTTGCTCAGAGAGCAGTCCGGTCCACAGGGCCGCGTGACCGCCCTGCGAGTGCCCGTACACCGCGTACCGCGACCCGGTCTGCGCCTGTTCCTGCACGGCGCGCACGGAGTACACGAGATCGCGGGCCTCCTGGTCTCCCACGAGGTAGAAGTTCGGTCCCGGGGTGCCGAGGCCGCTGTAGTCGGTGGCCACCACGACCCAGCCGAGCCGGAGCGTCTCGGTGAGCCAGCCCTCGAGATCGGTGAGAGGGTCCTGCGACCGCGAGGGCGCACAGGAGTCGCCCTGGCCGATCGTGCCGTGCCCCCACGCGATGACCGGTCGTCCCTCCGCGGGCGCGGGCGAGTCGGGTACGAAGAGCATGCCCCCGGAAACGGAGATCGTGCCGTCCGCGAGGGCGCTGGTGTAGAGGATGCGCGAGGCTGAGCCACCCTCGACGTCAATGCCGAGAGGTTCCCTCCGCAGCAGCACCCCGGCTGTTGTCGGCATGGGATCAGGCGGTGTGTAGAACGGTTGCAGGGCCTCTTGGCGCTCATCGGCGGCCATGCGATTGCCCAGCAGCGTCCCGACCCCGAACACCGCCGCCGCGATCACGATGGCGAGCAGGATGATGCCGATGACCTTGCCCGGTCCGATGCGCTTCGTTGTGGCAGTCTCCACCATGGTGGCCCCTCTCAGGTCCCAGTCATCACCATCATCGGACGCCGGTGATCGCGGTACCCGGCTCCGTGCCGACTGTAGGGGAAGTCAGCGCCGTTCACCTGTCACCTCGTGTCGACTCACTTCGTGCCGACCACGGTCGTCGGTCGCGACCCGTCAACGGTCGGGGTCGGATATCGGATCCCAGTCGCTGAAGGTGGCAGCCTGACCCGGTGCGTCAACGAACGTCCACAGGGTGGCGTTGCGGATCACGAAGCGCGAGCCGTCGCGGGCCACGCGGATGCCCGAGTAGTCATGCACGACTCCACGCCGCAGGGCTCGGCCGAGTGCGAGCGCCCGCTCGTCGCGGTGCTCCTCGGCTGCGCTCAACCGCGAGGGCATGCCGATGAGGTCGTCGACCGTGGTGCGGAACACGCGAGCGGCAGCGGCGTTGGCGTAGGTGAAGACCGGATCGCTTGCGCCGTCATGGGCGAGTACGACGGCGTCCAGGGCGCCGAGGCGGGCGGCATCCGCAGTGTCGTCGCCGCTTCGTGCGATCAACTCCCGACCGGTGCGCACGGCATATGAGTCGAGCAACGACCGCACCACCGCGGGGTCGACGTTCATCGTGCGACGTATCCGCCGTCCACGTCGAAGACCCCACCCGTCGCGAATGTGGCCGCGTCGCTGAGGAGCCAGGCCACCATTCCGGCGATCTCGTCCGGTCGCCCGAGACGTCCGATGGGGTGCAGGGCGACTGTGGCGGCGTATGCCTCGGGGGTGCGGCGCGACGTGAGCAGCGGGGTGTCGATGTAGCCGGGAGCCACGGCATTCACGCGGACCCCGTCGGCCGCATGGTCGAGTGCGGCGGCCTTCGTCAACCCGAGCACCGCGTGCTTGCTCGTCACGTACGCCGCGGAGCCGGCCCGCGCCACCGACCCCATGGACGAGGCCATCACCACGATGGATCCGCCGCCGGTGTCGCGCATCACCCGCGCCGCCGCCCGAACGGTGAGGAAGACGCCGTCCAGGTTGACGTCAAGCAGTCGGCGCCAGTCTGCGAGCGGAAGGTCGGCGACCGGTGCACTCGGGACCGCGATGCCAGCATTCGCGACGGCACCGTGCAACGCTCCATCGCGCGCGACGATGTCGGCGATCGCGTTGTCTACCGCGGTCTCATCGCTTACATCGAGCTGGATCGCGCGGGCGGTGGCACCGCACGCGACTGCGACGGTGCGCGCCGCCTCCGCATCGATGTCGGCGACCACCACGCGGGCACCTGATGCGGCGGCCGTCTGCGCGCAGGCAGCACCGATGCCCGATCCCGCCCCGGTGATGAGGATGGTCCGCCCGGTGAGGCCGTAGTCGATCACGCTGTCAGCCTAGCGACGGCGCAGGCGGAACCCCTTCTCGTAACCGGTGGTCAGGAACACCTGGGACCGTACCCGCTCGTAGGCGGCCCGGGCGCTCCAGTCGGTGGCGAGGCCGACCAGGCGGAGGCGGAACGGGTAGACAGTGT
The DNA here is from genome assembly GCA_044370555.1 of Candidatus Nanopelagicales bacterium. GTDB lineage: Bacteria > Actinomycetota > Actinomycetes > S36-B12 > S36-B12 > CAINMH01. The sequence goes on along the minus strand of JBILVH010000261.1, from coordinate 630 downwards.
TGAGCACCGCGAATCCCTCTGCCGTGGTGACCTTGAAACCCCCGCTCGGCTGTTCGGTGAAGGTGAACTGGGTGATGAGTCCGTCGCCGCGCCGCGGATTGTCCCTTTCCATGGCGCTGTAGAGGTTGCCATGCCCGAAAGCCACCCACATGCCGTTGACCTTCTCCACCGGCTGCACGACGTGCGCATGGTGGCCGAGCACAAGATCAACCGCACGCGACTTGGCCAGGGTCGTGATCACCGACCGCTGGTAGGGCGTGACCGCGACGCTGTCCTCCTCACCGAAGTGCAGGCTTGCCACGATGATGCGTGCTCCCGCTGCGCGTGCCTCGCGCGCCTCGGCGATGATCCGCCCGGTGTCGATCAGGTTGCAGCAGAAGTCGTTCGGCTGGGGGATCCCGTTGAAGCTGTAGGTGTAGGACAGGTGCGCGACCTTCAGGCCCTTGACCTCGATGATGGTCGTCACGTCGGCCTCTTCGGCTGTGCGTGCAGAGCCCGCATGGCGAAGACCCAGCTGATCAAGCATGTCGAGGGTCGTCGTCACGCCGTACATCCCCTTGTCGAGGGTGTGGTTGCTGGCGGTGCTGCAGGAGTCGAACCCTGCCCACTTCGCCGCGGCTAGCCAGTGCG
>JBILVH010000035.1:0-11079 GCA_044370555.1 Candidatus Nanopelagicales bacterium | reverse complement strand
GTGAGGCGCATGACCGCTGTCACCAGGACGTCGAGCATGCGCTGCTCCGCGTCGAGGTCACCATCTGCGAATGACTGATGCGTGCTGAAGCCCGCGTTGTTGACGAGGATCTCCACCGGCCGATCTGCATCAGCCAGCAGTGCCTCGACGATCGCCATCCCGGAGCGGTCGGAGAGGTCCGCCGCGGTGATGTCGACGCTGATCCGGTGGGCGCTGCGGAGGCGCTCGGCCGTCGCTGCGAGCCGCGCCTGGTCGCGGGCCACCAGCACGAGGTCATGGCCCCGTGCCGCGAGGGCGGCGGCAAACTCGTACCCGATTCCTGCGGTCGCTCCCGTGATCACTGCTCTGCTCATGGCTGCATCCTGCCGCTCGCGTACCCGTCGTGCACAGGTGGACCGGGCGTCTCGCATCAGGTGAGCCCGGTGACGTACCGTGCGGGGGTGGATCCCCGTCGTGTCCGTGCGCTGAAGGGTGCGCTAAGTGGTGCGCTGAATGGTGCGCCACATGGTGCCCTGAGGGCACCCGCGGTGATGCTCGCGGGGCTGGTAGCCGCCGTCAGCGTCGTCGCCAGCGGGCTGACAGTGCCGGCAGCGGCGGTGGTGCACGGTCGCGACGGCGGGGTTGGCGACACGGGCTCGGCGATCATCATCGGTACTGCGCTTGAGTGGCAGCGCGATGGTGACCTCGACCAAGCGCACTTCTGCGGCGGCACGCTCGTCGGGCCGCGCATCGTGGTCACGGCAGCACACTGCGTTCGCGGCCGAGGGGCGGGTGAGCTGGTGGCGGGCTATGTCGCCTCGGGTGACCGCCGCGACCAGGACGCCCTCGTCCGCCGGGTGAGCCGCGTGGTCGTGCACCCGGACTTCAACAACTCCACGCTCGTGAACGACATCGCCGTCTTGCACCTAGGTGGTCCGATGACCGGGGTCCCGGTGGTGATCCCGGCGCGCGCGGCCGATGCCGCACTCACCGCGGCGGGCGCCACGGTGCAGGCCGCTGGCTGGGGTCGGCTCGGCTCCGGCGCGGGCTACCCGGACGTCGTCCAACTCGCCGACCTGACGGTCTTTCCCGACACGTCGTGCGGGGAGGGGGCGGAGCGCTACCGCATCGGTGACGTCGAGTTCCGCCCCTGGCCGTCGGATGAAGTGTTCGCGGAGCTCATGCTGTGTGCCATAGGCATCGACGTCGACCGGCAGGTTGTCGACACCTGCGTCGGCGACTCAGGCGGTCCACTGACCGGCGGCACCGGCGACGGACTCCGCCTAGTCGGTCTGGTGAGTTGGGGGCCGCAGACCTGTGCCGAGGATGCGCCGGCCCAGGACGAGGCCGGTCGGCCCGGTGTCTACACGCGCCTCTCCGCGTACGAGGAGTTCCTGACCGAGCAGGGAGTGACCTACACCCGCCCGGTACTGCCGTCGACCCCGGTGATCTCCAAGGTGCGCCGCTACCAGGGTGGCCGCGCGTTCGTGACCGTCAACGAGATCGACGGTAACGGCCTGCCGCTCACGCGCTCGGTGGTCCGCTGCCGGACTCCCAACCGGTCGTCGGTGACCGTGTCCCTGCCTGCCGATGGTGAGCGCTGGGTCCGGGGCCTGCGGCCGAAGGCGCTGTACACCTGCCGTGTCATCGTCACTACCGACGCCGGCTCCGTGAGTTCAGAGACGGTGACATTCCGCGCGAGGTGATCCCTGGACCGGGGCAAGGACCCGCGCTCACCCCGAGCACTAGGGTTTCGCGCATGACCCCACTCGAGGCCGCCGAAGCCGTCCGCACCACCCCCGCATGGGCCGACCTCCGCGAGCAGATCGTGGCCAAGGCCGTCGTGCACGGCAAGGTCATCCTGTCGAGCGGTCGCGAGGCCGACTACTACGTCGATCTGCGACGGGTCACACTCGACGCCGCGGCGGCGCCGCTCGTGGGCCAAGTGATGCTCGACCTCACCGGTCACCTCGACTACTCGGCCGCCGGGGGTCTGACCCTCGGCGCCGATCCCGTGGGAACGGCCATGCTGCATGCGGCAGCCGCGCGAGGGACGGCCGTCGACTCGTTCGTGGTCCGCAAGGAGACTAAGCAGCATGGCCTGCACCGGCGGATCGAGGGCGTCGAGGTCGCCGGCCGTCGCGTGATCGCGGTCGAAGACACCTCGACGACGGGCGGCTCGGTCCTGACCGCCGTCGACGCGCTGCGCGAGGCGGGTGCCGATGTCGTCGGCGTCGCGGTGATCGTCGATCGAGGTGCTGGTGATGCGGTGCGCGCGGCGGGTCTCGACTACTACGCGGCGTATTCGCTGTCCGACCTCGGGCTGTAGCGGGTGGGGTCGCCCAGGATCCGTCGCGCCCGCGCGTGACTCAGCGCGTCCAGGGCCAGGATCGCCCCCGTGAGCCCCGCGGTCGCCCAGGACGCGAGTCGCGCGGTGCGTTCAAGTGAGATCGCCTCGTCAAGTGGCGTCGGCATCGACTCGGTGACCATGAACTCGTCGGTGTCGAACCCGGCCTCGTCGGGCCACTCCATGCCCTCCCGGTCACCGGGCCAGGTGGGTCGCCCCGCGTGCTCCGGGACCACCGTGAGCGGCGTCGAATCCGGGTCAGCGTGCGGCGGTAGGCCGACGGAGTTGGCGGCGATTCGCTCGGCGTCCTCAAGTCGCCGGGCCACGATTCGCGACCAGATGGCGGTCCCCACCGCGGCACTGGTCAGGACGATGTGCGCCGCCGCCGTGCCGGGGTGCCGGTGGCCGCGCGTTGCGATCCCCAATCCGACGGCACTCACCAGGGTCAGCGCGATCGCGCCGTACTCGACCGGTCGGAACCGATGCCTCTCCTCCGCCTCCAACACGGCGGTGACGCCGGGTGTCGCCTCGATCGGCGCTTCGCCGTGCGGTAGCGGTGGGGCGACCGCGTTCCACACACTCGACCCGAACCAGGTCGCCACCCCCACGTCGTGCATCGACTGCCAGATCAGGGTCCGCGGTGCCGCAACAGTACTCATGACTGCTGACCTGCCCGAGCCTGCGGCCGGGCAAACGGGTGGTCACTCCGCAGTGCGTGCCCGTCGGTGCTTGATGACCTCCCACACGATGGGAATAACGCTCGCGACCACGATGAGTAGCAGCATGATCTCGATGTTGTTGGAGATGATCGGGATCGTCCCCAGGAAATACCCGAGGAGCAACACACCGCCTGCCCAGATGAGTCCACCGATAGCGCTGAACGTGACGAAGGTCCGGTAGTCCATGCGTGCGACGCCCGCGAGCGCGGTGATGAACGTGCGGACGATCGGTACGAAGCGGGCGACGACGATGGCGCGGGCTCCGTACTTGTCGAAGAACGCATGGGTGCGCTCCACATAGACCTGCTTGAAGAGGCGTGAGTCGGGCCTGCGGAAGAGGGGTGGACCCGCCTTCGCGCCGATCCAATACCCCGTGATGTTGCCGAGAATCGCGGCCGCGACGAGGAGCCCTGCACCGAGCCAGATGTTCATGGTGATCCATCCCTGCGCAATGAACAGGCCCGTGATGAAGATGAGCGAGTCACCGGGCAGGAAGAAGCCGATCAGGAGCCCGCACTCGGCGAAGATGATCGCGAGCACCACCCAGAAGGCCACGTCGCCGAACCGTCGCAGGATGTTCTCGGGGTCCAGCCACTCCGGGCCCAGCGCCAGGACGTTCGCTGGCACCTCTGCGGCGATGTCCGCCACCGCCGCCGCAATCATGGTGGGCATTCCCGTCAGCAGGTGGGCGAGGGCGCTGACCAGCGTGATGAGTGGATCCACGCATGCAGGCTACCTGTGCATAGGGTTCGGACATGTCCGACGCGAGTGAGCACGTGCCCGGCGTGGTCGGCGTCGGGCCCTGGCCGGGTGGAGAGGCGGACTGGGCCGCAGCTGCTGCTGCGGACCCGCGACTTGATCCGCAGTTGCTGTGCGAGGGCGATCGACGCAATGTCGTCGATCGCTACCGCTACTGGCGGCTCGAGGCGATCGTCGCCGACCTCGACCTCCACCGTCACACTTTCGGTGTAGCCATCGAGAATTTCGCCCACGACATCAACATCGGCTCCGTGGTGCGGACGGCGAATGCATTCGCCGCAGGCGATGTGCATATCGTGGGGCGACGTCGATGGAACCGACGCGGTGCGATGGTCACCGACCGCTATCAGCACCTACACCACCACGCGGACGCGGTCGCACTCGCGGCCTACTGTGCGGCGCAGCGACGCCCGCTGATCGGAATCGACAACCTGCCCGGATCGGTCCCGCTGGAGTCAGCGACGCTCCCCGCGAACTGCGTCCTGCTGTTCGGCCAGGAGGGAGTCGGCCTGAGCGAAGAGGCTCAGGCCGCCTGCGATGCGGTGCTGAGCATCGCGCAGTTCGGCTCGACGCGGTCCATCAATGCGGCCGCGGCTGCAGCCATCGCGATGCACGCGTGGATTCGCCAGCACGTGTTCGGCCAACTCCCGCGTTGACGGCGCGGGCCCCGCGTAGACCGGTGCGTCGGGTGCGGGTGCGGGGGCACCGCGAGAGGATGGCGACATGACACCCGAGAACCTGCTTGCCGGTCCGCCACCGACCCACCTGCCGGACGACGCGGCGCCGCGCGAGGAACTCGCGAGCGGGGCCGATGCCTACGACGTCGCCCGGCGGTACCCGACCTCGAGCCTCGCCTGGGCGACCCTCGCCGATCAGGCCTGGGCCGAGGGCCGCGTGATGGAGTCGTACGCCTTCGCGCGGGTGGGCTACCACCGCGGGCTGGACGCGCTCCGGCGCAACGGCTGGAAGGGGCACGGCCCGGTTCCGTGGTCCCACGAGCCGAACCGCGGGTTCCTCCGCTGCCTCGGGGCCCTGTGGCGGGCGGCCGCGGCGATCGGCGAGCGCGACGAGGAAGAGCGCTGCGCAGCCTTCCTGCGAGACTGCGACCCTGCAGCGGAGCAGGCCTTACGTGGCTGAGGCTGACGGCAGACAGGCGGTCAGCGCCGAACCCGGCCGGATCGCGGTGGTGGGTGGGGGCATCGCGGGCCTTGCCGCCGCCTCCGCCGCTGCAGCTGCGGGCTGCTCGGTCGACGTGATCGATCGCGGTCATCGCCTCGGCGGTCGCCTCGCTGCATCGACCCTGCGGGACACGGGTACCGCATCCGACGGTCACGTCGTCGACATCGGTGCGTCGTACCTCACCGCCACTGACCCTGGCTTCACGGCGCTCGTGGACGACTGGTGTGACCGTGGACTCGCCCGGCCGTGGACCGATGCATTTCATGTCGCCGATGCGGGTGGCCTGATCGGGGTGAAGGCCGGGCCGATGCGCTACAGCACACCGGGTGGGCTGCGTAGCCTCGTCGAGGATCTCGCCGCGCGACTCCCGGGACAGGTGCACATCACGCACCCCCGCGACGTGAGCGAGGTGCGCGGCTGCTCCGACGCCGATGGGTGGGGTGCTGCGGCACCGCGCCTGAGGATCGGTGACGCGCCTGGGACGACAACAACCGCGTCGGATGCGCGCGGTGAGTGGTCGTCGTACGACGCCATTGCACTGTGTGCACCCGATCCGCAAGTGCGCCGCCTAGTCGACGCGGACACGGCGGCTGAACTCATCGGGGATGAACCGATCTGGGAACCGGCGCTCGCGCTCGTCGCGGTCTACGACGAGCGCTGTTGGCCGGAGGTTGATGGCGTGTTCGTCAACGACGACGCGACGCTGACGTGGATCGCTGATGACGGTCGCCGCCGCGGTGACGGGGCACCGGTGCTCGTGGCCCACTCCACGGCCGTCGTCGCGGCCGGGCATCTGCTCAATCCCGCGGGTGCCGCGCCGGTGCTCCTCGCCGCGCTCGCCCGGGTCCTTGGGATCGACCGCACCCCGGCGTGGTTCACGGTGAAGCGGTGGACTTTCGCGCGCCCCGCGACGGCTCGCCCGCAGACGCACAGGTGGCTGGCCGATCGCGGACTCGGTGTGGCGGGGGATGCTTGGTGCGGTGTTCCGCGCACCGAGTCGGCCTGGCGGTCAGGCACTGCGCTCGGGCGGGCCATCGCCGGAGTCGGGTAGTCTGACCCGTCACGACAGCCGCTGACCGTCCGGCCCACAGCCGGGTGCGCACCCGCACGCGAAGGAGCCGACCATGCCCGCTGTCGTCATCCTCGGCGCCCAGTGGGGTGACGAGGGGAAGGGCAAAGCGACCGACCTCCTCGGAGCGCGGGTCGACTACGTCGTGCGGTACCAGGGTGGGAACAACGCCGGTCACACCGTCGTCATCGGCGACCGCAAGTTCGCCCTGCACCTGCTGCCGAGCGGGATCCTCACGCCGAGCGTGATCCCGGTCATCGGCAACGGCGTTGTGATCGACCCCGGCGTTCTGCTCGCGGAGATGGCCGGACTGCGCGAGCGGGGGGTCGACCCGTCCCGTCTGCTCATCAGCGCGAACGCCCACCTGATCACGCCCTACCACGTCGTGTTCGACAAGACGATCGAGCGCTTCCTCGGCAAGGCCAAGATCGGCACTACCGGCCGCGGTATCGGGCCGACGTACGGCGACAAGATCTCGCGCATCGGCATCCGGGTGCAAGACCTGTTCGACCCGTCGATCCTCCGGCAGAAGGTCGAAAGCTCGCTGGCCCTGAAGAACCAGGTGCTGGTGAAGGTCTACAACAGGCGAGCGATGGGGGTCGATGAAGTCACCGAGGAGCTGCTCGGCTACGCCGAAGTCCTGCGCCCACACGTCACTGACACCGCACTGGTCCTGAATCGGGCTCTGGAGGACGGACGGGTCGTGCTCCTTGAAGGGGGGCAGGGCACGCTGCTCGATGTCGACAACGGGACCTATCCCTTCGTCACCTCATCGAATCCGACCGCGGGCGGCGCCTGCACCGGTAGCGGCATCGGGCCGACCCGGATCACGCGGGTCATCGGCATCCTCAAGGCTTACACCACGCGCGTCGGCTCCGGCCCCTTCCCGACCGAGCTCCTCGATGCCGACGGGGACCGACTCCGTGAGATCGGTGGCGAACGCGGCACGACCACGGGTCGACCTCGGCGGTGCGGCTGGTTCGACGCACCCATCGCGCGCTTCGCGACAAGGGTCAACGGGCTGACCGACTTCTTCCTCACCAAGCTCGACGTGCTTACGGGCTTCGAGCGCATCCCGGTCTGCGTCGCCTATGAGATCGACGGCGTGCGACACGACGAGTTGCCCATGACGCAGACCGAGTTCCACCATGCGGTACCCGTCTACGAGTACCTACCCGGCTGGAGCGAGGACATCTCCGGCGCCCGAACACTCGCGGACCTGCCCGCCAACGCCCGGAGCTACGTGCAGTTCCTCGAGGATGTCTCAGGTGCACCCATCAGCGCGATCGGAGTGGGTCAGGATCGCGACGCCACCGTCGTCGTGCGTGATCTGCTGGCCTAGCCGATCAGGCTCCCACATCCCACACTGTCGACGGCCTAGGCTAGGTGCCGACGAAGGGAGAAATCATGGAGTTCACGGCCGATCCAGCGGAGGGCGCCCGCGTCTACGACCTCGACCGGGAGTACGTCTTCCACTCGTGGAGTGCGCAGGGGGCGATCTCGCCGCTGCCGATCGCCGCCGCCGAAGGGTCCTACTTCTGGGACTACGAAGGCAACCGATACCTCGACTTCTCCAGCCAGTTGGTCAACGTGAACATCGGGCACCAGCACCCGCGGGTCGTCGCTGCCATCCAAGAGCAGGCTGGTCGGCTCGCGACCGTCGCTCCGCAGCACGCCAACGACGTCCGCGGTGAAGCCGCCCGCAGGGTCGTCGAGGCCACCTCGATGTTCCCAGCGGACAGCCCGGTTGGGGGTCCGTCGTCCCCCCCGGCTCCATCACACTTCCGCAAGGTGTTCTTCACCAACGGCGGTGCGGATGCCAATGAGAACGCGATCCGCATGGCGCGCATCCACACCAAGAAACACAAGGTGCTTTCGTTCTACCGCTCCTACCACGGCAACACCGGTGCAGCGATCAGCGCGACCGGCGATCCGCGCCGCTGGCCCAACGAGTTCGCGTCGCAGCATGTCCACTTCTTCGGCCCGCACACGTACCGGTCGTCGTTCTGGTCGGATTCACCGGAGCAGGAGACCGAACGGGCACTCGAGCACCTCGAGCAGGTCATCACCTTCGAGGGGCCGGCGACCGTCGGGGCGATCCTTATCGAGTCCGTCGTCGGCACCGCGGGCATCATCGTCCCCCCGCCCGGCTACCTGCAGGGCGTACGCGCCCTGTGCGACAAGTACGACATCGTCTGGATCGCCGACGAGGTCATGGCTGGATTCGGTCGGACCGGCGCGTGGTACGCATGGCAGCACTGGGGTGCGACCCCAGATCTCATCGTCTTCGCGAAGGGCTCCAATTCCGGCTACATCCCCGTCGGCGGGGTCGTCATCTCCGAGCAGATCGCGGCGACGTTCACCGACCGGGTCTTCCCAGGAGGATTGACGTACTCCGGCCATCCCATCGCGGCGGCATCGATCGTCGGCTCCATCGACGCGATGCGCGAGGAGGGCGTGATCGAGAATGCCGCCCGGATCGGCCGCGACGTGCTCGGCCCGGGTCTCGCGGAACTCGCCGAACGCCACCCTGTCATCGGCAATGTCCGCGGACTCGGGGTTTTCTGGGCACTCGACATGGTGTCCGACCGCACGACGCGCGCGCCACTCGCCCCCTACGCGGGGACGTCACCAGCGATGACCGAGTTGATGGCCGAGTGTCGTACGCGCGGCCTCCTGCCGTTCGCCAATTTCAACCGCGTGCACATCGTGCCGCCGTGCACGATCACGGATGCCGAGGCCAAGGAGGGACTCAGCATTCTTGACGAGGTGCTGAGCCTCACCGACCGGCACTACACCGGCTGACATCCGGCTCGACGCCCGCGTAGTGGCACCGCGCCTAGCAAAAGTGCCCCAAGCGGCAGATTCGACTGGGCAGGTGTAAGCAGCCGCTGTTTTGGCCACCACCTCCCTAGCGCGATGTCCCCCTCGCGCCCAACCCAGGGAGGTTCGCATGCCCGTCCTCGGATTCGACCCGTTCCGGGAAATCGACCGTATGACTGAGCAGTTGTTCGGTGCTACACCGGGAAGTAGACGAGCACCACGGTTCTTGCCCATGGATCTCTTCCGCACCGATGATCACTACATGCTGTACGCGGATCTACCCGGAGTGGACCCGGGGTCGATCGACATTCAGGTCGACGGCGATGTGCTCACGATCCGTGCCCATCGCACCCTTCGTGATGACGACGGTGCGCAGTGGATCAGCAGCGAGCGGTTCGGGGGTTCGTATCTGCGCCGGCTCTCACTCGGTGAGCAGGTCGACGCTGGGAAGATCGAGGCCACCTACGCGAATGGGGTCCTCGCGATCAGCATCCCGCTCGTACGCAGGACGGAGCCGCGCAAGGTGTCGGTGTCTATCGGCAACGGCGCCGCGGTACAACCGGCCCTCACCGGCGCTGGGTCCGAAGGGGGCTGATGCCCCGTGGCTGCCGTCAGCGTTCGACGACCTGCGGGCTCGCACCTACGACCTGCGACCCGTCCGGGGTGACCGCGGCGATGTTGTAGCGACCCGGTCGCAGGGCCACCGCAAAGGTGACCGGAACGCCCGGTACGTCGACAGGGGTCACCGCCACTTCGGCATCTCCGCGCAGCAGCCGGATCGGTGTGCCCGCGGGAAGTGCGCCCGGCAGGGCTGCCATGACGAGCAGGTCCCGCTCCCGCGTGATGAGCGTGATGGCGAAAGGTCGCACCTCGACGGGCACGATCACCGGTTCGGCACCTTCCACCACCAGGCGGTAGCCGCCGCCGAGGGGGTCGAGCCCAGCAACGACGGGGATGGTCACGGTCCCCTCGACGCTCCCCTCAGCTCCCGCGGCGACGGTACCTGCTGCGACGGTGACCTCCCCGAGTTCGATGGTTGCCGGCGTACCAGGTGCGATGCCGTCGGTGCGGGCGATCACCTCGAAGGGTTCCCCCTGAGTGAGCGCAGTGTCCGCTGCTGGGCTCGTCAACGTCGCATTGGGTCGTACGACGGGCACTGTGGCGACGACCTCACGCACTCCGGCGACGAAACCGGGCACCGGCACGTCGGCAGGGCACTCGACCTGTGCGATGCCGACGGCAGCACCATCCGCGACGGTCGTTGCGCAGCCACCCCACTCAAGGCGGGCGGTGACGGTGATGTCACCGTCGGCATTCTTTGCCGTGCCCAGCTCGAAGGACGCCCGCCCGCGTGGATCGGTCGTGACGGTCGTCGTGGTTCCGCGCGGTAGCACGCGGCCCGGACCGGAGACGGTCACGATGACCGGCATCCCGAGCACGGGATTGCCGAATCCGTCGCGGACCGCGAGATTGCCGGTGATTCGCGCACCTGCCAGGACACGCGAGCGCGGAAGCGTCATGGCGACGGTGCGCGCCGCCTCGGGCACCGTGATCACGCGGGCGGCGAAGGTCTTGGTGTTCTTGGCCGACACCGTGACACGCGCCCGCCCGGTCTTCGTCACTGCGAGGTAGGCCGCAGCACGACACGTGCCTTCGGGTTCGGCGGCCGAGAACACCGTTATTGCGGAGGGTGCGAGTAGCCATGACTCCGAATCGCGTTCGACGATGTGCCCCGCGGTCGTGCTGAACGTCACCGGTGCGCCCAGGGTGCTTGTGGCAACGCTGATACGCAGCAGGTTCGACCCGACCGCCGAACTGGCGGTGAAGGGTACGACGAGTTCGGGCAAGGACACCGGATCGATGAGCGCGGATCCGGACTCGAGGCGCAGATCATCGATCTCAGGCGGCTCGTTGGCCGCTCCCTGCGGACACGACACTGCGGGAGTTGACCCACCGCTCGTAGTCGGTGCTGGCATCGGCGGCGCACTGCACCCCGCGGTCAGCAACGCGATCACGACGAAACCCGCGCACGTAGCACGCACCCCGACTCGTGACTGTCGCAGGTGCACGGGCTATCCCTAGCATCTCGGGGCCGTCTTCGCACAGTCGATGCGACGACTAGGGTCGTAGCGTGATCGTTCTGGTGGTCGGCTCCGGCGCCCGCGAGCATGCGCTGGTCCATTCACTCCTCCGTGACCCCCTCG
>JBILVH010000259.1:0-2970 GCA_044370555.1 Candidatus Nanopelagicales bacterium | reverse complement strand
CCGCTCGCCCGCGTCGACGTCACCGCGATCGACGCCCGCGTCCGCGCGATCCCGCAGGTGGCCGACGTCTCCGTGAGCCGCGTGCCGCCTGACCGGGTCGTGGTGACCGTGGTCGAACGGACGCCGGTCGCGGTCCGCGCCGAGGCGGGATCCTGGCAACTCATCGATCGGACCGGGACGGCGTACCTGCTCGTCCCCGACCGCCCGGCGCTGCCCGCCCTGCGTGCGTCCGGACCGGGTGAGGCCGCAGCGGTTGCCGTCGCAGCCAGTCTGGGCGGCGGCCTCGCCGCCCAGGTCGACGTCATCTCCGCGGCCACTCTCGATGATGTCCGCCTGACCCTGCGTACCGGCGCCGAGGTGACCTGGGGTAGCGCCGAGCAGTCGGGGCTGAAGGCCGAGGTGCTGGCGGCGCTGCTGCCGACCGACGCGGCCGCCTACGACGTCAGTGCCCCCGCGACCCCGACCACGACAGGGACCTTGCGGACGACCGGCGCCGATGACGGCGCCTGACGCACCGCTCGGATGGGCGAGTGTGCACCACGGGTTCACGCGCAGCCCCGATGCACTCGCTGGCGTGAGCGCCGTACTCGCCCGCATCGGTGTCGCATCGGTGCGTCCGGCGATCGCGGGGTTGCGGCGGCGCCGGTCGATCCACGACGCCGACTACCTGCGCGAGTGCGCCCTGGAGCGGCATCGCAGCGCGACAGCCCGCTGGGGTGACCTGCCGTGGCTCGGCGTCGGGCACTCGGCGGGCGCGGCGAGTGCCCTGGTCGAGGCTGCGGCGCGGGTCGGCGCCGGGTTGCCGGTGGCCGGAGTCATCTGCCTCGACGGCACCGACACCGCGGGCGGCACGGCGCGTGGTGTCCTCGACCAGATCCGCACCGTCCCGGTCCGCTGCCTAGGCGCAGCCCCCTCGCGCTGCAACGCCGGAGCGCAGTTGGCTGACCGGCTGCTCGCGGTGCTCGACGACGTCGAAGTGCTCCAGATCGCCGGAGCCGGTCACGGGGACGCCGAGCGCATCACTGGTGACCCGGCGACCGTCGGGCCGCACCCCGCCCTGCTCTACCGGTTCGCCTGCGGCGACTCCTCCGGCCCCGACCAGGTCCGGGAACTCGCCGACGCCCTCGCAACACGGGCGCTCGACCTCGTCGCGCGCTTGCACAAACCCCACCAGTCCCAATAGTCTCAGCCCGCACCACAGGTTGAACTACCTTCACCTTCAAGTGGAGGTTAAGACTTACGGTGCATCCTTCGCAGAGAGGAAGAGCGCCGTGGCTGCTCCCCAGAACTATCTCGCCGTCATCAAGGTCGTCGGCATCGGCGGCGGCGGGGTCAACGCCGTCAACCGGATGATCGACCTCGGCCTCAAGGGCGTCGAGTTCATCGCCATCAACACCGACGCGCAGGCCCTGCTCATGAGCGATGCGGATGTCAAGCTCGACATCGGTCGTGAACTCACGCGCGGACTCGGCGCGGGTGCGAACCCCGAGGTCGGCCGACAGGCTGCGGAGGATCACGCCGACGAGATCGAGGACGTCCTACGCGGCGCAGACATGGTGTTCGTGACCGCGGGTGAGGGCGGCGGCACCGGCACCGGCGGTGCCCCGGTCGTCGCGCGGATCGCACGGGCCGTCGGTGCGCTCACGGTCGGCGTCGTGACCCGCCCCTTCGGCTTCGAGGGTCGTCGCCGCGCATCGCAGGCCGACGGCGGCATCGATGCGCTGCGTGCCGAGGTCGACACGCTCATCGTCATCCCGAACGACCGGCTCCTCTCCCTCTCCGACCGCACCATCAGCGCGATCGACGCCTTCCGGCAGGCCGACCACGTCCTCCTCCAGGGCGTCTCGGGGATCACCGACCTCATCACCACACCGGGCCTGATCAACCTCGACTTCGCCGACGTCAAGAGCGTCATGCAGGGTGCGGGCTCGGCGCTCATGGGGATCGGTTCGGCCCGCGGTGGGGAGCGTGCGGTCGAGGCCGCCGAGCGGGCGATCTCCTCGCCACTGCTCGAGGCCAGCATCGAGGGCGCCCACGGCGTACTCCTGTCGATCTCCGGCGGCAGCGATCTCGGGCTGTTCGAGATCAACGAGGCCGCTCGCCTCGTCTCCGACGCTGCTCATCCCGACGCGAACATCATCTTCGGGGCGGTGATCGACGACACCCTCGGTGACGAGGTCCGCGTGACGGTCATCGCCGCCGGGTTCGACGGCGGGTCACCGTCCTCGACGCGACGTGTCCAGCCGGTGACCCGGCGCATCGCCGACGAGACCCCCATCGCCGCCGCAACCGCCGCGGCGACCTCCTCGACCTCGTCCGGTGCGGCTCCGGCCGAGGTGTTGCCGGTCAGCCCGCCCCCCCGACCGGAGCGGGAGCGGCGCACGGTGGTGTTCGACGATGCAGTCGAGAGCGATGACCTCGACGTGCCCGACTTCCTGAAGTAGTCCGTGGCCATCCTGGCCGCCGGAACCATCGTCGGGGCCCGACGTGTCGGGTGGGCCTTCACCGACCGACGCGACGGCGTGAGCGCGGCGCCTTTCGACGGGGCCAACCTCGCGGCGCACGTCGGCGACGAGTCGGCCCATGTCAGCGCCAATCGCGAGCGGTTGCGCCTCCTGCTCGACGAGGACGGGCTCCGGCTGGCCACGATGTCCCAGGTGCACGGCAATGCCGTCGTGGCGGTGGAGGACCCCGGCGAGGCAGGGACCTGCGACGCGGTCGTGACTGCGACCCCCGGCCTCGCGCTCCTCACCCAGGTGGCCGACTGCGTGCCCGTCCTGCTCGCCGACACCGAAGGGGCTGTCGTGGCCGCGGTCCACTGCGGCTGGCGCGGGGCGGTGGCCGACGTCGTCGGGCGCGCCGTCGACGTCATGCACCGGATGGGCGCCGACGACATCGAAGCTGTCATCGGACCGGCTATCTGCGGGGCGTGCTACGAGGTGGGCGACGAGGTCCGGGCCGCCGTCGCCG
>JBILVH010000258.1:0-2979 GCA_044370555.1 Candidatus Nanopelagicales bacterium | reverse complement strand
ACCTCGTGCTGTCGCGGTCGAGCAGCGGAACCTTCGCCGGAGGTCAGCGGCAACTCACCGTGCGCACCGGCGCCGACGGTACGGCCGCCGCGGTGGTTGCCACGATGCCCACCGATACCGCACCCGTGGTCGTCACGGTCGGGGGTGATGCGGCCGCGTGCACCGCTGCCAACCAGTACGGCTGCGCCGCTAATCAGCCGGCCGCCGGCTTCCCCGCGGCATCGGGCCCCGTGCGCGTCGACGTCCGACTCACACCGCCGACGGTGCGCGTGACCGGCCCGAAGCGCGATGCACCGGTCTCGACCAATCAGTTCATCACCGTCCGCGCGACGACGACGGGGATCCCCGGCGGCGCACCCGTGCGCATCCTCGAGGGTGAGCGCGAGATGGCGCGCGGTGAGGTGCGCGCCGACGGGAGCATTCGGATCGACCGGGTGCGCGCGATCGGCGACGGAGTCTTTGTTGTCGCCGTCTCCGGTATCCGTGTGCGATCCCAGGTCAAGGTGCTGCCCTTCGGGATCACGCGCGCGACGACATCGGAAGGTCGCCTCGCTCTCACGATCGCGGTGGGGGCCTGGGCGCGTGGGACCAGGATCGCGGTGCTGCGCGGGTCGACCGTTGTGCAACGGGTCGAGGTCGCACGAGTGCACCAGGACCTCCGCGTGCTCCTGCCGTACCGCGCGGGCACGTACCAGGTGAAGGTCAACACCGCCGACGGCACGGTCCCCGGTGCGCGGCGCGTGACCGTGGGCTGAGCGCCCCGCGCTTGGCGCGGGCGCGTCTGCGCTTCAGGCGAACGCCTCGCGGAGACGCTCAATGGCGAGGTCGAGGATCTCCGGCCGCTTGCAGAACGCCCACCGCACCCAGTGGTCTCCGACGTCCGATGCGCACAGCGCCGAAACGGGGATGGCCACGACACCGGCGCGTTCGGGGAGTGCTCGCGCGAACTCGAGTCCGCTGCCGAATCCGAGTGGACGCACGTCGGTCACGGTGAAGTACGTCCCCTGCGAGGTCGTCGCTCGGAGTCCGATGTCGGCCAGGCCCGCTGTGAGGCGGTCGCGCTTGCCCTGCAAGTCGGCGCGGAAGGCCTCGAAGTACGCATCCGGCAGGGCAAGCCCGGTCGCCATCGCCCACTGGAACGGGCCGCCGGACACGAAGGACAGGTGCTGGCGCACAACCCGCACCGCGGCGATCAGGTCGACCGGCCCCGTGGCCCAGCCGACCTTCCAGCCGGTGAATGAGAAGCACTTGCCGCCGCTTCCGATAGTGACCGTGCGTTCGAACATCCCGGGCAGTGTGCTGATCGGGATGTGCGGGTGGCCGTCGAACCACAGGTGCTCGTATGCCTCATCGCTCACCACGATGAGGTCGTGATCAATGGCGATCTGTGCGAGGTCGGCCAGTTCGTCAGCCGTGAAAACTGTGCCCGTCGGATTGTGCGGCGAGTTCAGCAGCAGTATCCGGGTGCGCGGTGTGACGGCGGCGCGAATAGCTGCGATGTCCGGTCTGAATGCGGGGGGCCGCATCGGCACGCCTACTCGGCGACCGCGGGCCAGCGCCACGGTTGCGTCATACACGTCGAACCACGGCTCAAGGACGATGACCTCGTCGTCGGCGTCGAGCAGCGCGAGCAGGCAGGCGCCGATGATCTCCGAGGCCCCGGTGCCCACCACGACGCCGGCCTCCGGGTCGACGGCGAGTCCGTAGTGATGCCGCTGGTGTTCCGCGATCGCGTCGCGCAGTGGTGGGATGCCGTGGACCGCGGGGTACTGGTTGCCGCGACCCTCTCGGATCGCCTCGATCGCGGCCTCCTTCAGTGCATCGGGACCGTCGGTGTCGGGGAACCCCTGTCCGAGGTTGATCGCACCGGTGCGGGCCGCGAGCACCGACATCTCACCGAAGATGCTGGTCGCATGCGGCCGCATCCGCGGAACGAGCCGGTCCAACCCCGCCCGCCTGCTCTCGCCGCTGTCGTTCACGGACCGGACCCTAGCGGCCGGCGGGGCCTCGGCATGATGATCGCGTGACGACGTACCTGCTCAGCCCCGATAACGGCGAGGCCGCCGAGTGGTTGCGGGCCCGCGGAGCCGAGGTGCTGGGCGAGGGGGGTCCAGCCGACTGGGTGGCTCGGACATCGGCGCAGCTGCACGCCCGCACGCTCACCCGTGGAGCGCCCGGACCCTACGTCGTCATCGCGCGGGGCACCGCGGCGAACGATGTGCCCGCGCTCGCGTTCGCCCTGCGGGCCGCGCGGCGTCCGGCCCACGGATACGTCCTCGTCGAGCCGGTACTCGCGGTGGATCGGCACTGGGTCGACTGGCCGGATGCCCCGGTCGTGGTGATCACGTCCAGCGATGACGTTGCGCGCAGCGCCCGGCTCCGCGGTTGGCGCGTCGCGCGGGGCAACTGGGCGGAGTGTGCGGCGGACGTCATCGACTCGCAGTGAGGATGGATCGGGTCAGTTGGTCGCGCTAGAGGGGATGCAATCCCCGGTCACATCGCTCGCTGCGTCGCCCGGCGCACCACCCCGCGCGGCAGGTGCCGCGCGAGAACGGAGAGGGCGCGGTACTGGCGGCCGGCGACGCTCACCTCGCGTCCGCGACGCACATCGGCGAGCGCCTTCGCCACGACGTCGCGCGCGTCCAACCACATCCACTCGCGCACACCGCTCACATCCATCTGGGCGCGCTGGTGGAACTCGGTGTGCGTGTAGCCCGGACACACGGCCGTGACGTGTACGCCGGTGCCGCGCAGTTCACCGCTGAGTGATTCGCTGAAGGTCGTCACCCACGCCTTCGCCGCGCTGTAGGTGCCACCGGGTAGCCATCCGGCCACACTGCTCACGTTGAGTACGGCACCCGAGCCCCGTGCGATCATGCCCGGCAGCGCGGCGTGAGTGAGGCGCATGACCGCTGTCACCAGGACGTCGAGCATGCGCTGCTCCGCGTCGAGGTCACCATCGGCGAATGACTGATGCGT
>JBILVH010000257.1:0-2991 GCA_044370555.1 Candidatus Nanopelagicales bacterium | reverse complement strand
ACGGCGACGGACAGCATGAACACACCTGCGGTCTGCGCGACGCTGACACTTCCTGCGGCGGCGGCGATGAGTGCCACGCGAAGCAGCGTGAGGCCCGTGCCGTCGTTGACGAGGCTCTCACCCTCCAAGACCGCGACGATGCGTCGCGGTAAGCCCGCGCGACGTGCACTCGCGGCCACGGCCACGGCGTCGGTTGGCGCGAGGACCGCGCCAAGCGCGCAAGCCGCCGCGAAGGTGATGCCGGGGACGACGAGCGACACGGCCGCACCGACTGCGAGTGCGCACACGATGACCAGGCCCACGGCGAGGAGCAGCACAGGGCGCCGTAGCGAGTGAAGCTCTCGATAGGACGCCCCGAGTGCCTCACCGAATACGAGGGGGGCGAGGGCGGCGATGAGGACTACTTCTGGATCAGGCGGGGCGGTGGGCCCGAACGGGACGAGATCGACAACGACACCGGCGGCCAACACAGGTATGGCTATCGGCAGGCCTCGCCACCTGGCCAGAAGTGCCACGACGAGAGCGATCGCCGCAGCACCGATCAGACCGAGGAAGGGCTCGTCCACGCGGGCAACGTACACCCGCGGGACCTGGGCACTCAGACCGCGCGGGCACTCCGCGCAGTGCGACGTCGCGACAACTCATCGTCCGCGGGCTGCATGTCGCTGCGTTCACCCGGCATCGACGACAGAGTCCCCTCGACCTCTCGCCACACGCTTCCCACCGCGATGCCGAACACACCCTGGCCGCCACGCACGAGGTCTACGACATCCTCGGCGCTACGGCACTCGTAGATGGATGCGCCGTCACTCATCAACGTGATCGACACCAGGTCCTCCCCGCCGCGACTGGCGAGATGTGCGACAGCGGCGCGGATATTGCCTAGCGACACTCCTGTGTCCAGCAGTCGCTTGACGATCCGCAGGACCAGGATGTCGCGGAAGCTGTAGAGCCGTTGCGAACCCGACCCGGCCGCCGCTCGGATACTTGGCTCCACCAAGCCGGTCCGCGCCCAGTGATCCAACTGGCGATACGTGATGCCCGCCGCTTCGCAGGCAACCGTCCATCGGTAGCCGAGATCCGTCGGGATCGCGGGAACGTCGTATTCGGGGAAAAGGCTCTCCTGGCCCGCGGCATCCGGTAGTCCCTCGACGGACGCCGCCACGACCGGAAGCCCCGTGGGCTCGAACTCCCCTGCATCTGGCACCCGGTAAGACTAGCCCGTGGCAGCGGCCCGCGGCATCCGGCGCGCCGACGAGCGAACCGGAAGCACGCCCGGAGCGGTCGTCCCCGGCTCAGGGGCCTTCGAAGTCCTCCGGGGAGATCTGGTCGAGGAACTCGCGGAACTTCTCCACCTCGTCCTCCTCCTCGGGGACGTCGATCCCCGCGGCGTCGAGGACCTCGTCGGCCACCTCAACGCCCGCACCGGTCCGCAGGGCGAGGGCGATGCCATCGGAGGGCCGTGCAGCCACGCGCTGCCCGTCGGCGAAACACAGTTCGGCGTAGAAGACCCCTTCGGTCAGCGCAATGATCTGGACCCTGGTCAAGGCCCCACCGAGTGCCCCTACTACGTCGCGAAGGAGGTCGTGAGTCAGCGGCCGCGGGGGGACCACGCCCTGCTGCGCGTAGGCGATGGAGGTCGCCTCGACGGCTCCGATCCAGATCGGGAGGTAGCGTGCCCCGTCCACCTCGCGCAGGAGCACGATGGGCTGATTCGTGGGCATCTCGACGCGTACTCCGACGACCTCCATGGAACGCACTCTGCCAGCCTAACCCGCCGCACGAGGCCCGTCATGTCCCAAGCCCGACCACAGCAACGCAGCGTGAAGTCGAACGAGGAGGTCCACCAGGGTGGCTTCGCGTTCCGCACTCGTGCCCGCCGCCCCCGCTGCCGCCTGACGGAGCAAGCCCACCTCGCGGTCCGCGGATACCCGCGCCGGTCGCAGGTGCCGAGGGTGCAGACCAAAGTCGACCAGGGCTCCCGCGATTGCGGCGATCTCCACCTGGGAGTCGCTGTATCGGCCCGCGGCATCCGGGACCACGAGGCCGTAGGACTCCAGGTCGTCCAGCACGGCTCCGCCGATCTGGGCACGCGCCATCAGCGTCTCCCTGCCGATCCGCGTGCCGCGGCGAACGGGCCGGACGGGTGCGGTGACAGCGACTCCCTCCGGTCCGTCCGGTGCACCGCTGCGGATGTGGTCGGCGATGACCTTCAAGGGCCAGAAATTGTCGCGCTGGAGGCGTAGCACTCGTCGCAGCACGTCGACGTCCTGGTCGGAGTAGCGCCGATAGCCCGATGCGGTGCGCTCCGGGGTGACCATGCCCGCCGACTCCAGGAATCGCACCTTCGACTCGCGCAGGTCCGGGAACTCCTCGCGCAGCTCGGCGACCACGGCTCCGATCGAGAGGGTCACGCGGTGCTGTCCTCCCCGATGACGAAGACAAATCGGTACTTTCCGATCTGTACCTCGTCGCCAGCCATGAGGCGGTGAGTGTCGACCCGCACGCGATTGACGTAGGTGCCGTTGAGCGACCCCGAGTCAGAGATCACCCAACCCTCCGGTGCCCTCGCGATCGTGGCGTGCGATCGACTCACGGTGACGTCGTCGAGGAAGATGTCGGCATCCTGGGCCCGACCAGCGGTCGTGACCTTGCTGGCATCTAGGCCGAAGTGGACGCCGGCCCCCGGTCCGCGCTGAACGATCAGGGCCGCATCGCCCGGTGCGAGACCTGCGACCCGACCGGCGCCGGCGGGCGCGAATGCCCCGCTGGATCGCACCGTGTCCACGAAGGTCTCGTCGGAGAGGTCGCGTTCGAGGAGGGTGGCGCCGCACTGTGCGCAGAAGAGGTCGGCCGGCGCCGTCGCATGCCCGCACTGTGCGCAGGTTCGCATGGTTCCTCCTCAGGTGCTCCCCCCTCGGGATGTACCGCCTGCAGCCTATCCCGCGGGGGTGACGGCGACCGGCGGGATCACCATCTCATCGACGGGCT
>JBILVH010000256.1:0-2992 GCA_044370555.1 Candidatus Nanopelagicales bacterium | reverse complement strand
ACATCCACGACCGACGCCGCCTTGTCGGCCCGCCGAGCCTTGAGTTCTTCAAGGCTGTCTTCGGCGAGGTCCTCCTCGGTCTTCCGAGGAGCGTCGTAGTCGGTTGCCACCGTGATCCTCCATCCTCGTCGGGACGAAACACGTCGTGCTGACGTTGCCCGTATTGTCACCCATCAGGCGCGGTTGGGAACACCCACCCTCCGCACACGAGAGGAATAGCACACCCATGCCGCTGTACGCGATCGACGACCGGGTTCCTCAGATCCATCCGGACGCCTACATCCACCCGGACGCGGTCATCATCGGAGACGTGCGCATCGGCCCCCGGGCGAGCGTGTGGCCGTCGGCCGTCCTGCGCGGTGATCGCGGCACGATCGCGATCGGTGCCCGCACCAGCATCCAGGATGGCGCGGTGATCCACTGCACGGCAGAGCTGGACACGGTCATCGGCGAGGGCTGCGTCGTGGGGCACTGCGTCCACATCGAGGGTGCCACTGTGGAGGATGGCGCCCTGATCGGGTCGGGCAGCGTGGTCCTCCAGCGGGCTCACGTGGGGACGGGTGCCATCGTGGGCGCAGCAGCGCTGGTGCCCCCCGGCGTCCACGTGCCGGCGCGGGCTACCGCTCTCGGCGTTCCGGCGAAGATCCGGCCCGACAGCGCCGACCCGGACGTCATAGCCCACGCGGTAGCGACCTACGTCGACAATGCCGAGTGGTACTCCCGGCTGAGACGCATCGGCTAGGCAGATAACCTCAACGGACGAGTTCGAGCAGTGCTCGGTGGATCGACGGCGCTGAGGCGACCACCAGTCCGTCATCGAAGATGTCCACCGACGCGCCGGCCTCCCGCGCGATGACACTGCCCGCCGAGACATCCCACGGGTTGAGTCCACGCTCGAAGTATCCGTCGAGGCGTCCCTCCGCGACCGCGCACAAGTCCAATGCCGCGGATCCCATCCGGCGGATGTCGCGCACAGCCGGCAGTACTCGGGCTACCAGTGCGCCCTGATCCGCGCGCGCCATCGGGTCGTAACTGAACCCGGTACCGATCAATGCACCATCTAGGTTCGCAACTGACGAAGACTGCATCGTGCGACCCAGACCTGGGAGCGGTTCCGGAGCGCGTGCGACCGTCCAGGGCAATCGGTAGGCCGCCCCGCCCGTCCAGGCCACGTAGGCCTCCCCCATCGCGGGCGCCACCACCGCACCCGCCACACCTACACCGTCGACCTCGACGCCCACCGACACCGACCACGCGGGGATCCCGTAGAGGTAGTTGACCGTCCCGTCCAGCGGATCGATGACCCACCGCACCCCGCTGTCGCCCCTGACGTCGGACCCCTCCTCGCCGACGATCGCGTCGGTCGCCCTGCGTGCCCTGATGAGCGACACCAGCATGGCCTCGCTCGCCCGATCCAGATCCGTGACCACATCATTCGCGTTCGACTTGGCCGCTACGGTCCCGATCCGACCGTCCAGCAGGAGGGCACCGGCCGCACTCGCGACCTCGAGTGCCAGCTGCGCAAAGTCGCGCCACGTCCACCTCACGTCTGTCACGCGGACCATTGTTCCCCCCGGGGGCGGCGAGCCCCGGCATGCGTAGTGTGTCGGCAGGATGCACGGCGGCCGTGAGCGCCAGCGTGCGATGACGGCCGACCGGGAGGTGGCGTGCTGCGCCCGTACCTCGGTGTGCTGCGGATCCCGAGGACGCGCCGATTCGTCGCGGCGGGCTTCGTGGCCCGACTGCCGATCTCCATGGTCGGCCTCGGGCTGGTGTTGTTCGTCACGGATGTGCGCGAGTCCTACGCCCTCGCGGGCCTGCTCACGGCGGTCTATGCGGTCAGTGCCGCGATAGTGACGCCCTTCATCGGCCGCGTCGTCGACGCGGCCGGCCAGCACAGGGTCCTACCCGGACTGGCAGCAGTCCATGTTGGCGCGTTGATCGGCATGGTCGCGGCCGTGCCACTTGGGGTGGGCACCATTCCGCTGTGCGCGATCGCGGCGGTCATCGGCGCCGCCCAGCCGGCGATTGGCGCCATGGTGCGGGCGCGCTGGGCGACCCTGCTCACGGGGACCGAACGTCTGCGCACCGCATTCGCCCTGGAGAGCATCCTCGATGAACTCATCTACGTACTCGGCCCGCCCCTGGCCACCCTTGCCGTGATTGGCATCGCTCCGGGAGCGGCACTGCTCCTCGCCGCCGCGCTGGTTGGCGTGGGATCGCTTGCCCTGACGGTGCAGCGAAGTACGGAGCCCGCGCCCAGCAAGGCCGTGCGCTCGCGCGATCCGATGCGCATACCGCCGCTTGCAGTCATCGGCGTGGTCATGTTCGGCCTGGGGATCGTGTTCGGAGCGCTGGAGATCGCCGTGGTGTCTTTCGCAGACGACATCGGCAACCGCGCCTGGGCGGGAGGTCTCATCGCGTCGTACGCCGCGGGGTCCATGATCGCCGGAATCGTGGTCGGTGCACGGCGGGTGCGCATGCCCCTGCACATCCAATGGCCGTGGCAGTGCGCATTCCTCACCGCAGCTACCGCCGTTCTTCCGTGGACCACTGCACCGGTCCTCCTGACCGTCGTGATGTTCATCGCCGGTATCGCGGTTGCACCCGCCCTCATCACCGGGTTCTCCCTCGTTGAGTTATTGGTACCGGCCACGCGATTGACCGAGGCCCTGACCTGGGCGCTGTCCGGCATCGGCCTCGGCCTGTCCGGGGCCGCGGCGCTCAGCGGTGCGCTCGTCGACACCAGCGGGACCTCCCTCGCGTTCCTTGTTGCGGCGGGTGGTGCGCTGCTCTGCCTCCTCGTGGCGTCAGGGGCCGCTCGGCCCCTTGGCAAGCTCATTCCGCAATAACTCGACCCGCGTCGCCGGCAGATCCCCGCTACCCTCGGCCGGGCCCCGGCGCGCGCCACTAGGGTGGCGCCATGCGTCCGATCACCTTCGTGGGCCTGTCAGCGGACGGCCGCGCACTGATCGTGGCAGACTCGGGCGGT
>JBILVH010000034.1:0-11174 GCA_044370555.1 Candidatus Nanopelagicales bacterium | reverse complement strand
AACACCCAGGACGATGAGGAGTGGTCGGCGCAGTGCGAGCAGCGCCCCGGCGGTGAGAGCGATCACCAAGGGCACCCACTGCACAGAGCCCCATACGGGAAGCGTGACGTCCAGCGGCCCGAGGGTCACCGCGCTCGTCTCGGCGAAGAATGTCGCCTCGGCGAACCACAGCGCCAGCGTCGCGATGACACCGACCACCGCCGCGGTGATGGCCGCAAGTGCACCGCGGAGAGCACCGTTACTGCGCAGGCGCTCCATGAACGGGGCGGTCGCGAAGACGAGGAAGAATGCGGGCACGAACAGCACCCACACGGTGAGCACCGCACCGATGAGCCCGGCGACCAGTGGTGGAAGCGTGCCGGGGGCGCCGTACGCGCCCACGAAGCCGACGTACTCCAGCACGAGGATGAGCGGCCCGGGTGTCGTCTCGGCGAGGCCGAGCCCGGTCGCCATCTCACCGGCGCTGAGCCAGCCGTACACGTCGACGGCCTGTTCGGCCACGAAGCCGAGGATCGCGTAGGCGCCGCCGAAGGTGAGCAGGGCTGCCTGCGACCACAGGACCGCCTGCTCGGCGTACACCGTGCCGGGCAGGAAGCCGAGGATCGCGAGCACAGAGGCGAGCCAGAGCGCCGCGGCGATCACCGCAGCGCGCAGGGCGGCGCTGGTCCGTCGGCGCGGGATGGGGTCGGGTGGCACGGCGACGGTCACCGGCCGGGTGCGTGCCACGAGCCAGCCGATCACTCCGCTCGCGGCGATGATCGCGGGGAACGGGATCGAGGTGAAGCTCATCGCGGCGAATGCCGCGATGGCGAGAGTCACCGGAAGGGCCCCGGTGAGCGTCCGTCGACCGAGCCGGACCAGCGCCTGCACCACCAGCGCGACAACGGCGGCCTGGAGTCCGTTGAGCAGTCCCGCGACGGCGGGGACCTGACCCACGGTGACGTAGAGCGCGCTGACCGCGGCCATGATGAGCGCACCGGGCAGCAGGAACAGCGTGCCCGAGAGCAGGCCGCCCCGGACTCCGTGCAGCCACCACCCGAGGTAGGTGGCGAGTTGCTGTGCTTCGGGGCCGGGCAGGAGCATCGCGAGGCTGAGCGCGTGGGTGAATCGCTCCTCGTCGATCCACCCTCGTTCCGCGACGACCGCGCGGTGCATCAGGGAGATCTGTCCGGCGGGCCCACCGAAACCGGTGAAGCCGATCCCCGCCCATACGCGGGCAGCTGCTAGGAGGCCGGGCCCACCGTCTGATCGCGGGTCAGCCACACCGGCGAGTGTGGCACGGCGGCCGGAGCCGCCGCGCCACACTCGAGGACGGTGTCACAGGTAGCGGGAGAAGATCGCGTCGATCTCGGCGCGCTGGCTCGGGCTGACCGAGCGAGCGCGCTCGCGCGCCCACGCACGACGGATCTTCTCGCGCTCTGCTTCCTCGCTGGAGGCCGGACGGCCGAACAGCGCGGAGATTGCCTTGCTCACCATGAGGATCACTCCTTGTGTTGGCGCGGGGGCCGGGTATGGCCCCCTGCGGTGCCCGCGACGGGATCTCCGAGGCGGTAGTCACCAGTATCCAGGACAAGGTAACGGGACGATAACGGGGGAGCCACCTTGTGAGTGCGATCACATGAAGGGTCAGGGTGGCTCGACGATGGGCCGGGCGGCGTTGTGCGGACCCGGCGTCGTGGCGGCCGCTGACCTACCATGACCACGTGTCAGGGCTGCGCCGTATCCAGCATCCGTGGCTGGCAGCCCTCCTCGCCCTGGTGTGCGCGGGCGCAGTGGTGGCCGCCTGGCTCCTCGGTAGTCGGCTCTCAGCCTCGGCTAGTCCACCCCCACCGCCCCCGCCGGCTAGTCCGGCCGCCGCTCCCACGCCGAGCACACCGGGCGAACTACCGCTGCTCCTCCCGCCCGCGGAGGACCCGCTCGACACCCCGCCGGTGATCCCCGCGGAAGAGCGGGCCCGGACGGTGTTCCTCGGCGACTCCATCACTCGGGGTACCAGCGACTTCGCCAGCGGGGCGCTCGGTGACTGGTCCTGGTTCTACCACCTGGTGATGGCACCGGATGCTCCGGTGACGTTCGCGGGCGGGATCGCGGAGAACGGCATGCTGACCCAGTGGATGGCGAGTGAGGTGTGGCGGGCACTGAGCTACCAGCCCGATCTGCTGATCGTGCTCGGCGGTACTAACGACATTGACGCCTCGCTACCACCCGAGCAGATTCTGGCCAACCTTCAACTCATTCGTGATGCGACGGCGGGTGCGGGAGTGGCCATGGCGGTGTGCTCCATCCCGCCCTCCGACGATGCGCGCAAGGACATCCGCATCCGCGAGTACAACGATGCGCTTCGCACCTGGGCGGACACGCACGATGTCGTGTACCTCGACACCTCCGCCCCGCTGCGCGGGTCGGAGGGGATGGGCTGGGCGCCGACGCTCACCAGCGACGGAGTGCACCCGACGGCGGAGGGCGCCCGACTCATGTCGCAGGCCGCCGCGACGACCCTGCGCTGGCGTCACGCCGACGGCATGTGAGGGCGATCCGATAACGTCGGTGGGGTCATGAGTTCCGAACTACTGCGTATCGGCCGGCTGCGACTGTCGGTCAACACGCTCATCTACGGCACGATCCTGGTCACCGTGTCGCTCTCGGTGTACGAGAACGAGGACCCCGGCCCGATGACGTTCGAGTCGGCACTGGAAGTCATCAGCGTTGTCGTTGGCACCCTCGCGGCGGTGGCGCTCGCCCACATCCTCGCCGACACCGCGCAGGCCCACATCCGTGCGGGCCGATTCCCGCACCGACCTGAGTTCGCGGGCATCTGGCTGCTGAATATGCAGTACCTCTACGTAGCAGTAGTGCCGATACTGATCGTGCTGGCCTGCCTTGCCGCACGCGTACCAGCCGAGACGCCCGTGGTCATAAACCAGATCGTCGGCGTCCTCAGCCTTGTCGGGTGGGGAATCCTCGCCGGGTCTGCGACCGGGCGGCGAACCGCACTGCTCTACGGCCTGGCGTACGGCGTCCTCGGTGCCGTCATCGTCGTGACCGAAGCGCTGCTCACGCACTGAGCGCGGCGTCCACCATCGCGCGCGCCGCCGCCTGCACCTGCGCGAGGTGCTCGACTCCGCGGAATGACTCCGCGTAGATCTTGTACACGTCCTCGGTCCCGGAGGGTCGCGCGGCGAACCACGCTTCGGCCGTCGACACCTTCACCCCGCCGATCGGCGCACCGTTGCCCGGTGCGGCTGTGATGACCGACGTGATCGGCTCACCAGCGACCGAGTCCGCCGTGACGTCGTCGGGAGATAGACGTGCGAGGCGCGCTTTCTGCTCGCGTGTGGCCGGAGCGTCGAGGCGCGCGTAGGCGGGGTCCCCGTGCCGCGCCGTGAGGCGTACGTAGTGGGCCGAGGGAGAGGCCCCCGTGACCGCGAGCACCTCCGCGGCGAGTAGCGCCAGGATGATTCCGTCCTTGTCGGTGGTCCATACCGACCCGTTGCGGCGCAGGAACGACGCACCCGCGCTCTCCTCGCCGCCGAAACCGACGCTGCCGTCAAGCAGTCCGGGCACGAACCACTTGAACCCGACGGGCACCTCCAGCAGCGGTCTGTTCAAAGTCCCGGCGACGCGGTCGATCATCGCCGAACTCACCAGGGTCTTACCGACGGCGGCCGACTCGGGCCACGCACGATGGGTGAAGAGGTAGTCGATCGCCACGCTGAGGAAGTGATTGGGGTTCATCAACCCGCCATCCGGCGTCACGATGCCGTGTCGATCCGCGTCGGCATCGTTGCCCGTCGCGATGTCGAAGTCGCTGCGGCGGGCGATCAGCGAGGCCATCGCATAGGGCGACGAGCAATCCATGCGGATCCGGCCATCCCAGTCGAGCGACATGAAGCCGAAGGTGGGGTCCACTGATGGATTGACCACGCTGATATCGAGGCGCAGCCGATCGGCGATCGCAGCCCAGTACTCCACGCTCGCGCCGCCGAGCGGGTCGGCTCCGATGCGCACCCCGGCGGCGCGGATAGCGGCCACATCAATGACCTCGGGCAGCGCGTCGACGTACATGGACACGTAGTCGAAGCGCCGCATGTATTCCTCGATCTGTCGCGTGCGTCGTACACCGCGCAGTTCACTGCCGAGGTACTCGTTCGCGCGTTCGCCGATCCACCCGGTGATCTGCGAACCGGCGGGTCCGCCGTCGGGCGGGTTGTACTTGAAGCCCCCGTCGCGCGGTGGATTGTGCGACGGGGTGATGACGATCCCGTCGGCCGTGTCGCGCGATCGGGCATTGTGCTGCAGGACGGCGAGCGAGATCGCTGGTGTTGGCGTGAGACCGGTATCCACCAGCGCGGTGACGCCGTTGGCTGCGAGCACCTCGAGTGCGGTGTGCCACGCCGGCTCGCTCAGGGCATGCGAGTCGCGGCCGAGGTAGACCGGGCCCGTGATTCCGGCGTTCCGCCGGTGATCGCAGATGGCCTGCGTCGTGGCTGCGATGTGATCGTCGTTGAATGCCCCGTCGAATGCCGACCCCCGGTGCCCCGACGTGCCGAAGGCGACCTGCTGCGCCGGATCGGTCGGATTCGGGTGGATCTCGGTGTAGGCGCGCACCAGCGCCTCAAGGTCGACCAGGTCGCTCTCCTGTGCGGGGCTTCCCGCACGGGGATGAACCGTCACCCCCGCATCCTCTCAGTCGAACGCCCCTGGGTCGTTGGTGCGGCCCGCCGCTCGCGCCAGGGGGAGGGAGGACGAATGCGAGCGGCGGACCGTCAGCCGCGGTATGCCCGACGCGCGCGCGGTGCAAACTCGGCGCGGCGGGGAATGGTGACGGAGTGATTCCGGTGCGTCCCCTCGCGCGAACCCCGCACCTGTTGGTCTGCTGCGACTACGACGGCACAGTGGCTCCCATAGTCGACGACCCCGGTCGGGCTGCGCCGCTCGAGGACACCGTGCGCGGGTTGCGGGCGCTCGCGCTGCTCCCGGCGACGACCGTGGCCGTGGTTTCGGGTCGCGCACTCCGCGACCTGGCTGCGCTGTCGCGGCTGCCCGCCGAGGTCCACCTCGTGGGCAGTCATGGCTCCGAGTTCGACCTTGACTTCGTGCACGCCCTCGACTCGGCCGAACGGGAACTCCTCGCGCGGATCGTCGCCGAGTGCTCCGATCTGGTGCGTGCCGTTCCCGGCGCCCACGTGGAGGTGAAACCGGCCGGTGTCACCGTGCATGTCCGACGTGCCGACCCTGACCGGGGTCGCGCCCTGTTGAACGCCGTGCGCGAGGGCCCGGCCCGAGTGCCCGGCGTGTACGCACGCGAAGGCAAGCAGATCCTCGAACTCAGTGTCGTGCATTCCGACAAGGCGGAGGCGGTGGCGCTCTTACGCCACCGGGTCGCAGCGACGGCCGTGATCTTCATCGGCGACGACGTCACCGATGAGTCCGTGTTCATGTCGCTGAGCGGTCCGGATGTGAGCGTCAAGGTCGGTGAAGGTGCGACAGCGGCCGGATCCCGATTGGCCGGACCGGAGGATGTCGCACGCCTTCTGGCCGAACTGGCCGCCGAACGCGAGGACTGGCTCCTCGGTGGGCACGCAACCCCGATCGAGGATCACCTGCTCCTCTCCGACCGGCACACCGTCGCACTTCTCGATCCGCGCGGGTCCGTCTCATGGATGTGCGCGCCCGAGCCGGACAGTCCGGCTCTTTTCGCCAGCCTGCTCGGCGACCGGACCTCCGGGGTCTTCACGGTCGAGGCAGCGCACGGCGACCCGCCGCTGATGCAGGCCTATCTGCCCGACACGATGATCGCCCGGACCCGCTGGGCCGGGCTCACGGTGGTCGACTACCTCGACGGTGATCCGGGTCAGCCCCGGCTGGTGCGCGCGATCACCGGATCCCAGCCCGCGCGCATCACGTTCGCCCCGCGACCGCAGTTCGGGACGACGACGGTGATGCTCACCGCTGTCGAGGATGGGGTCCACGTCACGGGGTCAGCCGAGGCGGTGGTACTGAGCTCACCGGGGGTGACCTGGTCGGTCGGCGACGACGGAGGCGGGCAGAGCGCGACGGCCGTCGTCATGCCCCCGTGCGTCCTCGAACTTCGCTTCGGTACCGACGACGTCGCGGCAGACCCGCGGCCCGAGTCGGACCGGCGCCAGGGCGTCGTGGACCGCGATCGCCGCTGGCTGCGCGCGCTCGCCCTGCCCGGGGTGCGCCCCGATGCCGAAGCCCGCGCCGCCCTCACCCTGCGCGCGCTCACCCACGAGTCCACCGGGGCGATCCTCGCGGCAGCGACCACCTCACTCCCGGAGTCGATGGGGGGTGTGCGCAACTGGGACTACCGATACTGCTGGATTCGCGATGCGGCACTGAGCGTGCGCGCACTCGTGCGATGCGGCTCGATCGTGGAGGCGGAGGCATTCATTGAGTGGCTGCACCGCGTGGTAGACCGCGCCGCATCCCCCGAGCGGCTGCACCCGCTCTACACGCTGCACGGTCGTGAACTCGGGCCCGAGGCGACCGTGGAGAGCCTGCCGGGATACGCGGGCTCCAGGCCGGTGCGCGTGGGCAACGCCGCCCAGGGCCAGGTGCAACTCGACGTGTTCGGTCCGGTGGTCGCGCTGATCCACGAGGTCGCCCTCGTACGGGGTTTCGTACGCACCCGCGACTGGGATGTCGTTCTCGCAATGGTCGACGCAGTCACCCGGCGCTGGAACGAAGCCGACCACGGCATCTGGGAGATCCGCGACCGACCGCGCCACCACATCCACTCGCGCATGATGTGCTGGCTTGCCCTGGACCGTGCCGTGAGTCTGGCGGAGTTCGTCGGCGATCAGTTCGAGCACGATGCCGCCGCCTGGTGCGCCGTTGGCGACGAGATCCGCTCGGACATCGAGACCAACGGTTTCGACGAGGGTCTCTTCGCGTACGTCGCGGCATATGACCGACGTGTCTGCGATGCCGCGGTCCTGCAGGGATTCGCCGAGGGCTACCCGGCGCCGATGGAGCGTCGGCTGGGCACGATCGCGGCCATCGAACGCGAACTCCGCACGGCGGCGGGCGTCTACCGCTACCACTACGACGACGGCCTCCCCGGCTACGAAGGGGCCATGCACATCTGCGCCGCGTGGCTCGCGGTCGCGTACGCCGGGGTGGGGGAGATCACCGACGCGGTCGAGTTGCTCGATGCGCTGCTGGCATCGGCCGGGCCGACAGGTCTGCTGCCCGAGCAGGTCGACCCGCTGTCAGGTGCGGGGCTGGGCAATCACCCGCAGGCCTACTCCCACCTCGGCGTTCTCGCGGCCGGCTGGGCCATCGCCGAGGTGCGCTCCACGGCCTCCCAGTACACCCGCTCGTAGCCCGATGCCGTCGCACCGATGTCGAGTTGCTCCAGGGCGTGCTGGCGCACACGCTGCCGGTCGAGGATGTGCACCTTCTGGACGGCGGACACCATGTCGTCGACATCGCGGCAGAGGAAGCCGGTCACCCCGTCGCGTACCAGGTCGGGCATCGCGCCGCGCGGGAAGGTGATCACCGGCGTACCGCACGCCTGGGCCTCAGCCACGACCAGGCCGTACGGTTCCTCCCACTCCAGCGGGAAGATGAGAGCTGCCGCCGATCCGAGCAGTGCGTACTTGACCTGCCGATCCGCCTCCCCGATCCACGTTGTCTGCGCCCCGAGCCGCGGGGTGATCTCGGCTTCGAAGTAGTCGGCTTCAATGCCCGCCCTTCGCCGGCCCGCGAGCACGATGCGACGACCGGTCGCCTGCGCGACGTCGATTGCCGTGTGCGCTCCCTTCTCGGGACACATCCGACCGAGGAACGCGAGGTACTCACCACCTGACCCCACGGGCACAGCGCCGACGTCGATGCCGTTAGGCACGGTCGCGCACCAGCGCACGCTCGGGGCCAGGTGCCGCTGCTGCTCCGAGATCGCCACGAGCGAGCAGGTCGGTGGTGCATGGGTGAGCAGGTCCAGCAGCGCACCCTCGGGCGGTCCGTGCACAGTCGCAACGACCGGATATGCACCACCCATCGCCCACAGCAACCCGACCGGGGTATGCACGTGAACGACATCCGGAGCGAAGTCGTCGAGTGCAGCGATCGCCCGCGCGTGGTGCGCGCTGGCGATCACCTCGTCGCTCACCATGTCACTGGGCGATGGGTCCATCGTGATGAGGTGGTGCGCCGAGGTGCCGGGAGTGCCGGCTGCAACCAGGAGGACCTCGTGCCCGCGGGCAACGAGCGTGTCGACCAGCGGCGCGATGAGCGCTTCGATGCCGCCGTACGCGCGCGGCGGGACTTCGTACCACGGTGGGGCGATCATGGCGATGCGCAGGCTCCTCATGCGCCCACCCGCCAGGGGTGTGGCAGGCCCCCGTGATCCTCGACGATCCGCCAGTCGGGGGGCAGCCCGATGATGCGACCGTCATCGATATCGACGTCCCAGCCGCCGAGGTGCAACCGGTGGACGCTGATGTCCTGCGTCGGCCTCCATCGCACGGTCGCATTCATGGCATCGACCTCCAATCCGAGAAGTGCTCGGGTCAGGTGAAGGGGTGCGGCGGCCGCCCAGGCCTGCGGCATGCATGCGGCCGGGTACGGCACCGGCAGCGGGAATGCCTCGCGCGGCAGACCGCACAGCAGTTCGGGCAGACGTCCGTCGGAGATCGCTGCCGCGGCCAGCAGCGTCGCGGCAAGGTCCAGCGCGCCGGACGCCGCACCGCTGCGCATCAGACCGTGGACGGCGATTGCGGTGTCGTGCGGCCAGACCGAACCGTTGTGGTAGCTCATCGGCTGGTAGGCCGGCATCGTGCGGGCGACCGTGCGTATTCCCCAGCCGTCGGTCAGATCCGGCGCGGTGAGCCGCTGCGCGACGGTCCGCTCGCGGTCCGCGGGGACGATGCCCGCCCAGCTGGCGTGTGCAGCATTGCTGGACACGGTCCTGATCTGTTCACCGCGTCCGTCTAGTGCGAGCACGTAGCAGTCGATCTCGTCCGACCAGAACGCCGCGTCGAACCGTCGTGCCAGGTCGTCGGCGGCGAGCGCGAAGGGGGTCGGATCCTCGGCCAACCAGCGTGCCAGGTGCGCGCGTGCGACCCAAGCCGCATAGACGTAGGCCTGTACCTCGACCAGTGCGACGGGTCCGGATGCCGGGGCACCCGTCCGATCGACCACCGCGTCCCAGGAGTCCTTCCAACCCTGGTTGCGCAGCCCGTGCCCGGCCCGGCCGGGATAGTCGACGAACCCGTCGGCGTCGGAGTCCCCGAAGGAGGTGACCCACTCCAGCGCGGCATCGGCGTGGGGGAGCAACTCCGTGACAGTGGAACGGTCGCCGGTCCACCGCGCGTACTCGCCGAGTGCCACGACGAACAGCGGTGTCGCATCGACACTTCCGAAGTAGGCGTGTCCGTCCCCGCGGAACAGCCCGGGACCTCCGTCGAGCCGGATCTCGTGGAGGATCCGACCAGGTTGCTCCTCGGTGATCGGATTGATGCTGCGGCCCTGATGCGCGGCAAGGATCCGCAACGTGTCCCGGAGGAGGCCCGAGTCCCACGGCAGACACATCATCCCCGCCCACAGCGAATCGCGGCCGAAGAGCGTCATGAACCACGGTGCACCTGCCGCGACGGTGACGCCACCGCCGCGCGCTGCCAGGCGCAACGAGTCGATGTCGTGCTGCCCGCGCGTTGTGGCACCGGCGAGCCCGCGCGGTCCACCCGTAACGACGACGTGGGTGCGCCCGCGACCCCCGCCGCGCCACAGCATCGGCGACGGCTCGGCAATGGGTGCGGTGATGGTCAGTTGCAGTCGGGTGTGTTCGCCGGCGGGCACTTGTACGGAGCCGAAGAACCCTTGGATGTCGCTCGCCAGCGGTGGACATGAGACTTCGATGTCCGCACCGTCGGCGGCTAGACGTAGCAGCGACCCTGTCGCGACTGCGCTCGTGGCCGCCGAGGTGATCTCGCGTCCCTCCTTCACGGTGAAGATGTCGGCGAAGTCGGCCGCGATGGTCCAGCGGACCGCCACCTCCCGGTCGGTGGGTGAGGGATTCGTGATCGTCACGTCGACCGTCAGTGACGAGTCGGTGAGTGTGCGGTCAACGCGCACGATGAGACCAGCGTCCACGTGTGGCTCTCGGCCGAGTGCCGTGGCGCGATCGGGACCTTCCGCCTGCGCAGCGATCAATTCCGGCTCGACGCCGTCCAAAAGCAGTCGTAGTTGTGAGATCACTCTGCGGTCGGCGTGGAAGAGGCCGTCGGGTCGGTCGGCGGAGATCCTGCCGAAGTCGTCGGACACGCAGAAGAAGGCCCCGCGAACGAGGATCGTCGCTCGTAGCACCGGACGGGCTGCCGGGCCGGCGTCGAAGGGAGTGCTCACGCGCCGCGGTCGAGGCGCATCAGGCACGTCTCCACCACCGTTACCGCGGGCACCGCGTCGATATGCGCATTGCGTAGCACCGAGTGGGGGCCCGACTTCGGGGCGCGCTCTGCCGCGGCGGATCGTCTCATGACGCGCACGCTCGGCGTTCCCAGCGCGGTGGCAAGGTGCCCGATCGCCGTGTCACCCGACACGACCAGCGGTGCACCGGCGACGAGACGTAGCAGCGATGGAAGGTCCGTGCGGCCGACGAGGTTGTCCTCGGCTGCGACGCCACCATCCCGTGCTACCGCGGCTAGCGCGCTCGCATCGTTGCGATGGCCGACCAGCACGACCCGGTGACCGCGCTCGAGCAGACATCGCGCCACCGAGGCGAACCCCGACCATCGGCGTGACGGGACCCGGCTGGTCGCGTGCACGATGACCGCTCCGTGACGCCGCACGATCCCGGTCAGGTGGGCAAGACCTGCCGCTGCGTGATCGGGCGCAGTCCCGAGCGCGGCGCCTAGGGTGCGCTGGTAGCGGTCATTGACGTGCTCGCGGCTACGGCGCGGTGGTCCGGGTGCATCGATGTCGATGCGCAGTACGTCCTCGGTGTGAGCCGCCCCGGCCGGCACCAGAGTCACTCCCAGGTCCGCCACGATCATGGCCGCGGCGGACGGTCCGGGTGTCTCCACGACGGCCTCCGGGAAATGCGCGCGTACCGCGGCGAGCGCTGGCCGCGCGAGGACCAGGGAGCCGAGCCCGTCGCTCGAACGGCTGAGGCGAATGCGTTCGACGGGTTGCCACGTGGCTTCCGCACT
>JBILVH010000255.1:0-3013 GCA_044370555.1 Candidatus Nanopelagicales bacterium | reverse complement strand
TCGCGGCCTACTGCGCGGCGAAGTTCGCCGTCATCGGATTGACGCAGAGCATGGCGGCCGAGCTCGGACCGGCGGGCATCACGGTCAATGCGATCTGCCCCGGCGTGATCGACACACCGCTGCTGCGCGTGCGCGGCGGGCTCTACGAGACGTACGCCGCGGCCGCAGGCATCTCGCCGGAGGAGTACGAGCGTCGGCTCAGCCGTCTCATCCCGTTGCGCCGACTCGGCACGCCGGAGGAGATCGCAGCGGGAGTCGGGTTCCTCCTGTCGGATGCAGCGTCGTTCATCACCGGCGAGGCACTGAACATCACCGGCGGCCAGGAGGTGCACTAGTGCGCCAGGCCGCGTTCGCGGCAGCGGGTGATCTGCGCGTCGTGGACCGACCCGACCCCGTCCCTGGGCCGCGCGATGTGCTCCTCAACGTCGACGCATGCGGCATCTGCGGGTCGGACGTGGCGAGCTTCTTGCACGGTCACTACGCCGAGGCTGGTCAGGTCCTTGGGCACGAGATGGCATGCACGGTGGCCGCGGTGGGTGCCGAGGTCGAGATCGCCGTAGGCACGCGCGTAGCGGTGTGTCCGGCACGCGCATGCGGCACCTGCGCATACTGCGCGAACGACGAGCCCGGGTTGTGCGCCGAGTCGGGGGCGATGACGCTCGGGTACGGCGTTCCAGGCGGCTTCGCCGACCGGGTGCTCTACCCGGACGCGGTAATCGGTCGCGACCTGCACCCGGTGCCCGCAGACGTGCCCGTCGACGATCTGGTGTGGTGTGAGCCGCTCGCGGTCGCGGTGCGCGCGGTACGACGCACTCTCGCGGCGGCGGGCGGAGCCGTCGAGCATCTCGGCGTCCTGGGCGCGGGATCGGTGGGCCTGTGCGTCGCGGCAGCGGCCGTGGCCCTCGGGGTCGGCCGCGTCACGGTGGTGGAACCACGTCACCGGCGACGGCTCGCCGCTGCACAGCTTCCCCGTGTCGGGGCCGAGCCGGGATGGACCACAGCGCTGGACGATGTGGAGGCCGTCATCGACTCGTCAGGGTCCGCGGCGGCGCTTGTGAGCGTGCCCGCGCACCTGCCGCTGCTGCTGGTCGGACTCGGTGATGGAGCAGTACCGTGGCCGCGCGGCAGTGTGGAGACTTCGTTTGCCTACAGCGCCGACGACTTCGCGACCGCGGTGCGCCTTGTCGCAGAGGGCGAGGTGCGACTCGGCCACTTGGTGACGCACCGCCTGCCGCTTGATCAGGTCAGTGCCGCGATCGCTTCCTCGGCACACGACCCAGACGCGGTGAAGGTGGTGATCGTCCCGTGAGCAAGAAACCCGGGGACCCTGCCGTCATCAGGATGTCTTCCTGAAATGACAACTCGCCCATTCTGCTCAGCATCAACCGCGCCCCTGCCTCCGCCCGCACCGGGAAGTCCACGCGGAGCCAGCCGGTGAACGGCGCACGCGCGGTACGCCGCAGCGAGACCAGCACGACTCCCCGTTCCACAGCGATGCGCTCCACCCGCACACCCTGTTCCTCCGCACCGGCGCTCCGCAGATAGGCGAAGACGTCCGAGCGCACCTGAGCCCGGCTCGGCCGCAGCGCCGCCTGCGCACCCCGACGGTAGTAGGCGACCTCATCGATGGACTGCGCCCCCGCGAGAGCAGCGCCGTCGGCCAGGGCTGCCAACGACCGGCGCTGCAGGAACACCGACGACGCGTCCACCACGACGCCGATGGCCATCACGATGACCACGAGGAAACCGACGGTCAGTAGCAGGACGCTCCCGCGATCGTCCGTGGACGCTCGCCGGAAAGCAGCGCGCCGGGTCATGGCACACCCGCATAGCGATCCGCCGTCACCAGATGCTCGGCACGGACGGGGACCGCGCTGATCGTTCCGAGTCCGTCGGGAATGAGCGGCAGAGCGACGTCGACGGCGATTCGGATCGTCGTCGTCCCACCCGAACGCCAGCACGCGGGGCACTCGACCCGCAGCGCATCCGCCGCAGTGATGCCCTGGTCGGCGAGGGCAAGTCGGACGGCGACTTCGGCACGGTCCAAGCCCTCCGCATCGGAAGGCGCAGTCGCCAGCGCTCGCCCCGCCTCACGCGCCGCGGCCGTGACCGCGTACGCCGCCGACTGCACCTGCATGACGGTGAGCACCACGTAGACCAGTGGCATGATCACGCAGACGCCGAGGACGGCGAACTCCAGGATCGCCGCCCCACGGTCGTCGTGCAGCCGGTGCCGCAGCGCAGCCTGCACGCGCGCGCCGCGCCTCATCGGCCGGGTTCCATCACGGCGTGCCCGGTGACCCGCAGCCCACTCGGCCCGAGCAGACCGAGCAGAGGAATGCGCGCCTCAACGGTGACCGCGGCGACCGGCATGCCTTCGACGATCTGGCGACGCGCACTCACGGCATCGAGCGCACTCGACGACAGTGAACCGTCGAGGACGTTGCGCACCCGCCGCTCCCCCGCCGCGAGGGACGACCCGTGCAGGGCTGCGATCCGGGCACCCTCGGCTGCGGCGGCGGTCAGGGTGGTGCGTACGTGCAGGAACAGCGCGACCTGCAGGACGCCGAGGGCGACCAGCAGCACGAGCGGGGTCACGAGCACGAACTCGAGCACCGCACTGCCCCGATCGCTCCGCGCGGCACGCATCGATGTGCGCAACCCCAACCCGCGGCAGGTACGCGCGCGGCGGGAGTGGGACGTCACGGGTTTTGCACGCCCCGGACCGCGCGGCGAAGAACTCCGGCGAGTACGTCGTCGGCGAGGACCCACAGGCCCGTGATGAGGCCCGCGGTCATGACCGCGACGAGGACCCAGCCGGGGACATCGCCGCGGTCGCTCCGTAGTTCGGCGAGACGGACGGCGACACGGACGTAGAGGTGCTGCAAGGGGCGCATGATTCTCCTTCTCGTGGTTGGTAGGGCTCGTGACGTGGGGGCGGGTCAAAGCGGGTCGGAGTGGGCCAGAGTGCGTCAGGGGACGGAGAACTGCAGGCCGTGCAGGCCGGGGAAGA
>JBILVH010000033.1:0-11226 GCA_044370555.1 Candidatus Nanopelagicales bacterium | reverse complement strand
GCAGATATGGGTGGGTGGCATTTCGTCGGAGGACTTCGACAAGCTGCTTGGCGCGAACGCGTTGACGTCGAACGCCTGGCAGGGGACGTTTGCGCCCGGGTCGACGTACAAGGTGTTCACCGCGGCCGGAGCCGCGATGTCCGGTATGGACCTCGGCGGTGAGTACGACTGCCCCGCGGACTATTCAGTCGGCCAGCAGGTATTCCGCAACTTCGACTCGATCGGCTACGGCCGCATCACGTTGGCGCGGGCGCTCGAGGTGTCATGCAACACCGTCTTCTACGGAATCGGCGACAAGTTGTGGCAGGACCAGGGCGGCTTCTACGCCCCCGCGGACGCCTACGATCCGGTGGCCGCAGCGGCCGCCGCCTTCGGGCTCGGCCAGCGCACCGGGGTCGACCTGCCGGCGGAGCAACCGGGCCGAGTGTTCAGCCGTCAGTCGAAGCAGCAGAACTGGGCGGACAACAAGGACACGTGGTGCGCGGATGCGGACAGTGGGTATCCGGAGGTGCGCAGGACTGACGCGAAGTTGGCCGATTACTTCACGGCTCTCGCGGTCGAGAACTGCGAGGACGGCTTCCGCTGGCGCCAGGGCGATGCGGTGAACGGCAGCATCGGCCAGGGGGACAGTCTGGTCTCGCCCCTGCAGCTGGCGATGGCATATGCCGCGATCGCCAACGGCGGCACCCTCTGGCAGCCGCAGGTTGCGCGCGGCATCATGTCATCGACCGGGGGGGTGGTGGAGGAGTTCACCCCGGTGGCCAAGGGCAAGGTCGAACTGCCCGGACAGGTGATCCCCTTCCTCCAGCAAGCGCTCCCGGGGGTCGCCGCGAACGGCACTGCCGCGGGGGCCTTCGACGGGTTCCCGCTCGGCCGCATCCCGGTCGCCGCGAAGACCGGCTCCGCGCAGATCTCGGGCAAGGACCAGATCGCGTCGTGGCTGGCGGCTTACGCGCCCGCGGACAAGCCGCGCTACGCCGTCGTCATGATGGTGACCCAGGGTGAGCAGGCATCCGGCACGACGGGACCGGGCGTGCGCGGAATCCTCGAAGGCATCTTCGGGGTTCGCGGCTCGACGATCGACCCGGCACTCAGCGTCTTCGTCGGCGGACAGCCCGCCGTGGGCATGCCGACCGTCGCGGCCGACGGGACGCCCGTGCCACCCGAACAGGGGGACATGCCGACCAGTATCGACGCCCTGTTGCCGGAGGTATGGCGACGTGACTGAGGGATACGCGACCCGGTTCCGGCGCAAGCCGCTCGCTCCGGCGAGGGAGCAGCGCCGCAGTTATTGGGCGCGCCTCGACTGGCTGATGATCGGTGCGGCCCTTGCCGCATCGCTCATCGGGAGCGTACTGGTGTGGTCGGCAGGCCGGTCCGATCTTGCCACCAGTGATCCGCAGTACTTCTTCAAGCGGCATCTGCTCTACCTGGCCGTGGGCATCGTGCTGGCGATAGCGGTATCCCGCGTCGACCACCGACTCCTGCGCGCCTACACGCCGGTGATCTACGGGCTGTCCATCCTCGCGCTGCTCATCGTCTTCTCCCCGCTCGGTGCGACCGTGGCAGGTGCGCGCGCGTGGATCGACCTGCCCTTCGGCTTCACGCTGCAGCCGTCGGAGTTCGCGAAGGTGGCCCTGATCCTCATCATGGCGCTGATGCTCTCCGAGAAGCGCGACGCGGAGAGTGCACCCCGTGACCGGGATGTGCTGCTGACGTTGGCGCTGGCTGCGCTGCCGATCGTGCTCGTGCTGCTCCAGAACGACATGGGCACGGTGCTCATCATGGGCACGGTCGTCGTGGCGATCATCGCGGTGTCCGGTGCGCGCACGCGGTGGGTCGCCGGGCTCCTCGCGACGGCCGTGACTGCGGGAATCCTTGCGGTACCGCTCGGCCTGCTGCGCGATTACCAGATTCGCAGGCTGACGTCGTTCCTGGACGCGGAGGCCGACCCGTCGTCCGCCGCGTACAACGTCAACCAGGCCGAGATCGCCATCGGCAGCGGAGGCCTTACGGGTGAGGGCCTGTTCCGCGGTCCGCAGACACAGGGCAACTTCGTGCCGGTGAACGAGAGCGACTTCGTCTTCACGGTCGCCGGCGAGGAGCTCGGGTTCATCGGTGCGGCCCTGATCATCGTGCTGCTCGCGATCGTCCTGTGGCGCGGGATCCGCGTCGCGATGCTCGCGCAGGACCTCTTCGGCCGACTGGTCGCGACCGGGGTGGTGGCCTGGCTCGCGTTCCAGATGTTCGAGAACATCGGTATGAACCTCGGCATCATGCCCGTGACCGGAGTCCCGCTCCCGTTCGTCTCCTTCGGGGGCACGTCGATGTTCGCGACGTGGATCGCCATCGGGTTGCTGCAGAACGTTCGCCTGCATTCCGAGGCCTAGGGCCGCCACGTCGTATCCTTCACACCATGACCGCCCCAGTGTGTGATCACGCGTCGGTGTTCCCTCGGCTGGAGGAACTGCTGCCCCTCGTGAGCAAACCGGTGCAGTACGTCGGGGGCGAGGTCAACGCGGTCGTCAAGGACTGGGAGTCCGCCGACGTGCGGTGGGCGCTGATGTACCCGGATGCCTACGAGGTGGGCGCGCCCAACCAGGGCGTTGCCATCCTCTACGAGGTCCTCAACGAGCAGGCCGGCGTCCTGTGCGAGCGCTCGTACGCCGTCTGGCCGGATCTAGAAGCGCTCATGCGGGCGCACGCGGTGCCGCACTTCACCGTCGACAGCCACCGCCCACTCGCCGCATTCGACGCGATCGGGGTGTCGTTCTCCACCGAGCTCGGCTATACCAACATGCTCACGGCGCTCGATCTCGCTGGGATCCCGCTGCACGCAGCGGACCGGCACGGCGGCCATCCGATCGTCATCGCAGGCGGTCACGCCGCATTCAACCCCGAGCCCATCGCCGACTTCATCGACGCGGCGGTGCTCGGCGACGGCGAGGAGGCGGTCCTCGAGATCACGCGGATCATCGCGGGCTGGAAGGCTGAGGACCGTCCCGATGGGCGTGACGGGCTGTTGCACCGGCTCGCGAGCACGGGCGCGGTGTACGTACCCGCCTTTTACGACGTCGACTACCTCGACGACGGGCGGATCCGGCGTGTGGCGCCGAACCGGCCTGGTGTGCCGTGGCGGGTGGCCAAGCACACCCTGATGGACCTCGACGAATGGGCGTACCCGAAGGCACCGCCGGTGCCCGTCGCCGAGACGGTCCATGAGCGCATGAGCGTCGAGATCTTCCGCGGCTGCACCCGCGGCTGTCGCTTCTGCCAGGCGGGCATGATCACGCGCCCCGTGCGCGAGCGCAGCATCGAGGGCATCGCCGCCATCGTCGAGAACGGTCTGGCGACCACCGGCTACGAGGAGGTCGGGCTGCTGTCGCTGTCGAGTGCGGACCACTCGGAGATCGCCGACGTTGCGCGCAACCTCGCCGACCGGTACACCGACTCGCAGGTCGCGCTGTCGCTGCCGAGCACCCGCGTCGATGCCTTCAATGTCGACCTGGCGAATGAACTCACGCGCAACGGCCGGCGCAGCGGCCTGACCTTCGCTCCCGAGGGCGGAAGTGAGCGGATGCGTCGGGTGATCAACAAGATGGTGACCGAGGAAGATCTCATCCGCACCGTCTCGACGGCGTATGCCGCCGGATGGCGGCAGGTCAAGCTGTACTTCATGTGCGGGCTGCCGACGGAGACCGACGATGACGTCGTCCAGATCGCCCGCGTCGCCCAGGAGGTGATCCGGACTGGCCGCGAGGTGAGCGGTCGCCGTGACATCCGCTGCACGGTCTCGATCGGTGGGTTCGTGCCCAAGCCGCACACACCCTTCCAGTGGGCCGGGCAGGCACCCGCCGACGTCACCGATACGCGTCTAGCGAAGTTGCGTGATGCGATCCGCTCCGACCGCGACTACGCCAAGGCCATCGGCTTCCGCTATCACGATGGCAAGCCCGGCATCGTGGAGGGCCTGTTCTCGCGCGGGGATCGGCGAGTTGGCGCGGTGATCGAGCAAGC
The DNA here is from genome assembly GCA_044370555.1 of Candidatus Nanopelagicales bacterium. Classification (GTDB taxonomy): domain Bacteria; phylum Actinomycetota; class Actinomycetes; order S36-B12; family S36-B12; genus CAINMH01. Next base: position 7,209 of record JBILVH010000033.1, on the reverse strand, counting down.
CTGGCGGGACGGGGCGCGCTTCGACGGGTGGAGTGAGCACTTCTCTTTCGAGCGCTGGATGTCAGCCGCCGACGTCGCGCTGGCCGGCAGCGGGGTCGACGTCGACTGGTTCACCACGCGCGAGCGTCAACATGCCGAGGTGCTGCCCTGGGACCACCTCGACTCCGGGCTCGACAAGGAGTGGCTCTGGCAGGACTGGCAGGACGCACTCGACGAGGTTGCGGTGGAGGACTGCCGATGGACCCCGTGCTTCGACTGCGGCGTCTGCGACCAGATGGGTACGTCGATCCAGGTCGGCCCCACCGGCGTCACCGACTTGCCGATGCCGTCGCTGCCGCGGTCCGCAGTCGTCGAATGAGCCGTCCCGCACCCGACCGCGACGTGGCGCCGGTCGCGCAGCGCCTCCGCATCAGGTACGCCAAGCGCGGTCGCCTCCGATTCGCGAGCCACCGGGACTTCCAGCGGGCACTGGAGCGTGCGGTCCGACGCGCCCGGATCCCGATCGCGTTCAGCGCGGGCTTCAGTCCGCATCCCCGGATCTCCTACGCCAACGCGGCACCGACGGGGGCGGCCAGCGAGGCGGAGTACGTCGAGATCGGTGTGACACAGCCATGCGATCCGGCCCGGGTCGCGGCGGCCCTCGAGGAGGCCCTCCCCGACGGCTTCCACATCGTGGAGGTGGTCGTCGCCCGGACCCCCGACTTCGCGACGCGACTCGAGGCCTCGATCTGGCGGATCCGGGTGCCGGGGGCACCGGCGCCGGCCGCCGAGGAAGCCGTGGCCGCCTTCCTCGCGGCGGACCGGGTCGAGGTGGAGCGGCGCACCAAGGACGGCCATCGCACCCTCGATGCCCGGGCAGCCGTCGTCGCACTCGGTGTCGACGCGCCCGGCGGTGCGGCGGAGGATCCCGCCCGACCGTGTGCCATACTGACGGCGGTCGTTCGGAATGCGACACCGACCGTACGACCCGAGGATCTCCTGACCGCCCTGCGCTTGGTCAGCGGCCTTGCTGGTTCGGCCCCCGCTGAGGCGGTCCGGATCAGCCAGGGTCCGCTCGAAGTGCAGACCGCGTCGGTGGGCGACCCGCTCGCTCCCGATCGCGAGGGCGCGGCGATCCTGTGACGCCATCAGATTTCGGTGCGTGGCCCTGACGGGCGCCACCGCGAAGACGACGGTCCTGTGCGGCTATGCCCGGGATCGGTGAAGGGAAGCGACCGCATGGTCGACGATACGAGCGCTGACAACGTCGGCGACACCCCAGCAGCCAGTACACGGCCGCGTCGGCGCGCTGCCCAGCGCCCGGCCGGCCCGCCCCCCGCGGTCGAGCCCGCGGAGTCCGCGCCGCCTGCGGCCGGTGGGGACGCTGACCCAGCCCCGCGCAAGCGGGCGAGTCGGGCCAAGAAGGTCGTCGAGGCGGGGCCGGAGGCACCGGCCTCCGAGCAGGTGTCAGCGGAGCCGGCGGCGCCCTCGCGCGCGCGGCGTTCGACCGCGAAGTCCAAGGCAACCGCGACCGAGGCGGCCGAGCCCGCCGCGGCTGCTGCCGAACCCGCCGAGGCCGCTACGACCAGGCCGGCCCGTGCCCCGCGTCGCAGCAGTCGTGCGGCGGCTGCAGTCGACGGTGACGCAGCCGTCGCGGCAGGCACCGGGACCGAAGGCGCACCGGAGGCCGACGGTGGTGCCAGCGGCAAGCCGACCCGCGCGCGCAGTACCCGCAGCCGGAAGGCCGCAGGGGCCTCCGCGCCCACCGATGCCGGTGCCGAGGGTGCCGCGGATGCTGGGGCCGATACCGCAGGGGCCGACGACGGCGCAGAGCAGGAGGGGCCCGCAGGGAGTGAGTCGTCGGGTTCGTCCCGTCGCCGTCGCCGTCGCGGCGGCCGCCGCCGCCGGGGCTCGGGTGAGGGTCGCGAGGCGGACGAGTCCGGGACCGAGTCCGAGGACGCCAGCGGGGAGGACGACGAGTCCCCCAGTGACCAGGTCGGTGAGTCGTCGACCTCGTCGCGGCGTCGCCGTCGACGTCGCCGTCGCGGATCCGATGGCGGCGAGGGGGCCGACGACGATCCGCCGCAGACCGTTACGCGGGTGCGCGAGCCGCGCTCGGAGTCGGTGAGTTCGGTCAGCGGTTCCACGCGTCTCGAGGCCAAGCGCCAGAGGCGGCGTGAGGGCCGCGACTTCGGTCGTCGACGCGCACCGATCCTGACCGAGGCGGAATTCCTCGCCCGGCGCGAGGCAGTCGAGCGCACCATGCTCGTCCGGCAGGCTTCCGGACGTACCCAGATCGCGGTCCTCGAAGACGGTGTCCTCGTGGAGCACTATGTGAACCGCGAGGGTGGCGCGTCGATGGTCGGCAACGTCTACCTCGGTCGCGTGCAAAACGTCCTCCCATCCATGGAGGCGGCGTTCGTCGACGTCGGCCGCGGACGTAATGCGGTGCTCTACGCAGGCGAGGTCAACTGGGATGCGGCCGGGCTAGAAGGTCAACCTCGACGTATCGAACTCGCGCTGAAGTCCGGTGACCCCGTACTCGTGCAGGTCACCAAGGACCCGGTCGGCCAGAAGGGGTCGCGGCTCACCAGCCAGATCTCGCTGCCGGGGCGCTTCGTCGTCTACGTGCCGGACGGATCCGTGACGGGGATCAGCCGCAAGCTGCCGGAGCAGGAGCGCCACCGGCTCAAGACCATCCTGAAGAAGGCGCTGCCCGAGGGGGCCGGTGTCATCGTGCGTACGGCCGCCGAAGGTGCCAGTGAGGCCGACATCATCCGCGACGTCGAGACGTTGCAGGCCCAGTGGGAGACCATCACGGCGAAGGCCACTACGGCATCGCCGCCGTCGCTGCTTTACGGCGAGCCGGATCTCGCGATCAAGGTTGCGCGCGACATCTTCAACGAGGATGTCACGCGGCTCATCGTCGCGGGGGCCGACGCCGCGGAGGAGTTGCGTTCGTACGTCGCATCCGTTGCACCGGACCTCCTCGATCGCGTGCAGACCTGGGTCGAGACGGGCGATCTGTTCGCGCACTACCGAGTGACCGAGCAACTCGCGAAGGCACTTGACCGCAAGGTCTGGCTGCCGTCGGGTGGCAGCCTGGTGATCGACCGGACCGAGGCAATGACGGTGGTAGACGTCAACACGGGCAAGTTCACCGGTCAGGGGGGCAACCTCGAAGAGACCGTGACGCGCAACAACCTGGAGGCGGCCGAGGAGATCGCGCGCCAACTCCGGCTGCGCGACATCGGCGGAATCATCGTCGTCGACTTCATCGACATGGTGCTGGAGAGTAATCGCGACCTCGTGCTGCGCCGTCTCGTCGAGTGCTTGGCCCGCGACCGCACTAAGCACCAGGTCGCCGAGGTGACCTCGCTGGGACTGGTCCAGATGACCCGCAAGCGCATCGGGCAGGGACTGCTCGAGGCCTTCTCGGAGACCTGCAGCGCCTGCGGGGGGAGGGGCATCCACGTGCACCTCGACTCGGAGGGCAGCAAGCCGAAGCGCGGGGTGGATCCGGCCGAGGTCGCTGCCCGGGCCATCCGGCTCGAGGCGGAGCCGGCCGCCGACCTAGACGACTTGGGCGAGGGGATCGAGGCACTCGAACTGCTCGAGCCGCTGGAGCAGGTCGAGCAGGTCGAGCAGACCGAGCAGACCGAGCAGGCCGAGGTTCCGCCCGCTGCCCATGCCCCCGGTTTGACGCCGCCCGACCTAGATCCGGTACCCTGACAATCCGCCCGTCTGCGTGTCGCAGTACGGCCATGCTCGCAAGGAGAACCACGTGTACGCGATCGTCCGGGCCGGTGGCCGGCAGGAGAAGGTGGCTGTGGGGGATGTCGTCGTCCTCGACCGGGTCGCCGAAGAGGTCGGCGGCACCGTCTCGCTTCCGGTCCTGCTCCTCGTTTCGGATGGTGCAGTCACGGCCGACACCGCGGAGCTCGCCAAGGCGAGCGTGACCGCCGAGGTCGTTGGACACGAGCGCGGCCCGAAGATCCAGATCCTGCGCTACAAGAACAAGACCGGGTACAAGCGCCGGCAGGGCCACCGCCAGGAGCTCAGCCGCGTCAAGGTGACCTCGATCAAGACTGGGGCATGAGATGGCACATAAGAAGGGCGCCTCGAGTAGCAAGAACGGCCGTGACAGCAATGCGCAGCGCCTCGGCGTGAAGCGCTTCGGCGGCCAGGAGGTCCTCGCGGGCGAGATCCTGATCCGTCAGCGGGGCACGCACTTCCACCCGGGTCTCGGCGTCGGCCGCGGCAAGGACGACACCCTCTTCGCGCTCCAGCCCGGCACGGTCGAGTTCGCGACCCGTCGCGGGCGGCGCGTCATCAACGTCGTCGAGGGCTGAGCGCTCGCGACCTGACGGTCGCGGATGTTCACGTAGTCCCATGGGTACGTCTTCATGAGCACGTTCATCGACCGGGTCACCGTCCATCTCTCCGCCGGTAGCGGCGGCAACGGCTGCGTGTCCGTCCACCGCGAGAAGTTCAAGCCGCTAGGCGGGCCAGATGGCGGCAACGGCGGCAACGGCGGCGATGTCATCCTCGTGGTCGATCCGAACGTGACCACCCTGCTCGACTACCACCACGGGGCGCACCGACGCGCTGGTAACGGCAAGCCTGGGCAGGGTTCCCTGCGGCATGGCGCGGCCGGTGAGGATGCCCTGCTCCCCGTCCCGGACGGCACCGTGGTGACGACGCTCGACGGCGAGGTACTCGCCGATCTCGTGGGAGCCGGAACGACGTGGGTGGCGATGCGCGGCGGCCGCGGCGGCCTCGGCAACGCGGCCCTGGCCTCCCCCCGTCGCAAGGCACCCGGTTTCGCGTTGCTCGGCGAGCCCGGGCAGTCCTGCGATGTCGTCCTGGAGTTGAAATCCGTGGCCGACGTCGCGCTGGTCGGCTTCCCCAGTGCCGGCAAGTCGAGCCTCATCGCGGCGATGTCGGCGGCACGTCCGAAGATCGCCGACTACCCGTTCACGACCCTGGTGCCCAACCTCGGCGTCGTGACCGCGGGTGGGACGGTCTTCACGGTCGCCGACGTACCCGGCCTCATCCCTGGTGCGAGTACGGGGCGGGGACTCGGCCTGGAGTTCCTTCGCCATGTGGAGCGGTGCGCCGTGCTCGTGCACGTGGTGGACTGCGCAGCGCTCGAGACCGACCGGGATCCGCTTCGCGACATCGACGTGATCGAGGCGGAGCTGTCGGCGTACGGGGGCTTGGCCGATCGGCCGCGCCTGGTCGCGCTGAACAAGGTGGACGTGCCCGACGGGCGCACGGTGGCCGAAATGGTCCGGCCCGAACTCGAGGCCCGTGGACTGCGGGTCTTCGAGGTTTCCGCCGCCAGCCACGAGGGGCTCCGGCCACTGACCTTCGCGATGGCCGGGGAGGTCCTAGCGGCCCGGGCCCTGCGCGCACCGGAGGAGGCTCCGCGCGTCGTCATCGCACCGCGGGCCGTGGACGATGCCGGCTTCTCGATCGTGCGCGAGGGCGAGGCGTTCCGCGTGATCGGCTCCCAGCCCGAGCGCTGGGTGCGGCAGACCGACTTCAGCAACGACGAGGCGGTGGGCTATCTCGCAGATAGGCTGGCGCGGCTCGGGGTCGAGGAGCAGTTGATCGCGAACGGCGCGCGCGCGGGTGACACAGTCATCATCGGGCCGATCGCCGATGCGGTCGTGTTCGACTTCGAGCCCACCGTGGCGGGTGCGCGCGGATACGGTCCCCGCGGGAGTGATCCGAGACTGGAGGGACGATGAGCGAGGAGGTGGCTGCGACTACGCGTGCTGCAATCGCCGATGCCCCCTGCCTGGTCGTGAAGATCGGCTCGTCGTCACTGACCCGTCGCGGTGATGCCGATGCGATCGACACCGGCCGCATCCAGTCCCTCGCGGATCTCATCGCAACGCGCGTGGCCACCGGCCGACGTGTCGTGCTCGTGTCCAGCGGGGCGATCGCCGCCGGGTTCCCAGCGCTCGGGATCGGGCATCGTCCCCGCGATCTGGCAACACTCCAGGCGGCGGCCAGCGTGGGCCAGGGCCGCCTCATCGCGCACTACGCGCAGGCATTCGCGGCGCACGGCCTCGGGGTCGGCCAGGTGCTCCTGACCGCCGACGACGTCGGACGGCGTACGCACTATCGCAATGCACAGAGCACGCTCCTGCGCCTGCTCGAGCTCGGCATCGTGCCTATCGTCAACGAGAACGACACCGTCGCGACCGACGAGATCCGCCTCGGGGACAACGACCGACTCGCCGCGCTCGTCGCGCACGTCGTGCATGCCGACGCGCTGCTGCTGCTGTCGGACGTCGACGGGTTGTACGACGGGCCGCCGGATCAGGGCGGCTCATCGGTGATCCGCGACGTGCGGGGGCCGGCGGATCTCGAGGGTGTCGTCGTCGGTGGCACCGGCTCGGCGGGAGTGGGACTCGGCGGGATGTCCAGCAAGGTCCAGGCGGCGTCGATCGCCACGGCCGCGGGGGTGCCCGTCCTGATCACCTCGGCAGACCTCGCTCCGCAGGCCCTGGCCGGCGACGCGGTCGGCACGCTCTTCCACGCGACCGGGCACCGGCCGCCGACGCGGCTGCTGTGGCTCGGGCACGCCGCGACCGCCCGCGGCACGCTTCGCCTCGACGCCGGGGCCGTGGCGGCGGTGACCCGGCGTGGCAGTTCATTGCTCGCGGCGGGTATCATCGACGTGTCCGGTGATTTCCTCGCCGGTGATCCGGTCGACCTGATCGACGAAAACGGCCACGCGATCGCCCGCGGACTGGTCAACTTTGACGCAAGCGAACTTCCCGGCCTGCTGGGGCGCAGCACCCGCGACCTAGCCGCCGAACTCGGGCCGGCGTACGAACGGGAGGTCGTCCACCGCGACGATCTCGTACTGCTGACGCGACCGTAGTCGCGGGCGAGGAGGCGGGATGCCAGACCCCACCGACTCGATCCCCACCGACGCGATCCCGACCGAATTGATCCCGGCCGATGCGATCCTCACCGATGCGACGGCGCCGCACGAGTCCCGGCTGTGGCGAGTGTGCGTGTCTGTGACGGGGGCCGCCGTTCCGGTCGCGCAGATCCGCGCGGCGCTGGAACGTCTCGGTCACCACCACCCGTTCCTCCTCGAGGCGAGGTACGCCGACGACCGCGCCGAACTGCGCTACTGGGAGGAAGGGCCAGACGCGCAGACGGTCGCCGCACTTGCTGGCGCGCTGTGGGAGTTGCATCGCGTGT
>JBILVH010000254.1:0-3036 GCA_044370555.1 Candidatus Nanopelagicales bacterium | reverse complement strand
CGCGAGATGCGGTGCGAGCACATGCGGGTTGCCGGGATCAAAGACACTCGCTTCGACCGGGCGGCCGAAGATCGCCTCCGGGTGTGAGACGAGGTAGGTGTCGAGCGGATCATCGCGCGCGATGAAGACCGTCAGCGAGTCAGCCGCACCGCGACCGGCCCGGCCCGCCTGCTGCCACAGCGCAGCCCGTGTGCCGGGCCACCCACACGTCACCACCGCGTCGAGACCCGATATGTCGATGCCGAGTTCGAGTGCTGACGTGCTCGCCAGGACCTGTAGGTCACCGGACCGCAGGGCCGCTTCGAGATGGCGGCGCTCCTCCGGCAGATAGCCGCCTCGGTATGCCGCGACAGCGCCTGCCAGGTCGGGGTCGACTTCCGCGAGGTTGTCGCGCACCAGGATCGCAAGGGACTCCGCGCCGCGGCGCGACCGCGTGAACGCAAGGGTGCGCACGCCGGCGACTGCCAGGTCGGCGCACAAGTCGGCTCCCTCCGCCAGGGCACCACGTCGGCCGACAGCGCCGGCCTCCCCGTGCCCGATGATGAGCGGGGGCTCCCACAGTGCGAACGTCGTCTCACCCCGGGGTGCGCCGTCGTGGTCGACGGCGACCACGGGTGCGCCGATCAACCGCGATGCCGTGGCTGCGGGGTCGCTCGCCGTGGCAGAGGCGCAGAGCACCACCGGGTCAGCGCCGTACCGGTGTGCGACCCGCCGCAACCTCCTGAGGACCGCGGAGACATGCGAGCCGAAGACGCCTCTGTATACGTGGCATTCGTCGATGACGATGTAGCGCAGCGTCCGCAGGAACTGCGACCAGCGCTCATGCCCCGGAAGCAGACTGTGGTGCAGTAGGTCCGGATTGGTGAGGATCACGTTGGCGTGGGCGCGCAGCCACCGGCGTTCGTCTGCGGGGGTGTCCCCGTCGTACGTAGCAGCCCGTAGGGCCTCGAGACCCGGGGCCGCTCGCCCCAGATCGTGAAGCTTGGCGCTCTGGTCGTGTGCAAGTGCCTTGGTGGGGGCGATGTAGAGCGCGGTGCACCCGCGGCCGCTCGGATGGGTCGTCCCCGCGAGCACTCCGGTGAGTACGGGCATGAGGTAGCCGAGCGACTTCCCCGACGAAGTCCCGGTGCTGAGGATGACGTGCTCACCCGCCCACGCCACCTCTGCAGCGCGCACCTGGTGCACCCACGGTCGGGAAATGCCCTGGCCCTCCCACGCGGTGCGCAGTCGTGGGTCGAGCCAGGCCGGCCAGTCGACGTGCTCGGCGGCCCGCGGTGGCAGGTGCTCGACGTGACGCACCCGCGCATCCCCCGGGAGCAGCGCGCGCAACGTCTCGCGGTCGACCATGTGGTCATCATGGCGGCGCCCACTGACTCTGATTGCGTCGGCCGGGGGGCTCCCACACCCCTTCACCGTGTGTCAGGGTGACGTCGGGAGGGTGCGATCGGCGGGTGGCGCCGCCGATCCGGAGTGCGGAGGTGGGACGTGCGGGTGCTCACTCGTTCGGTGGCGGGCTGCCCCGTCCTCGAGGTCCAGGGTGAGGTCGACATCGATACCGCCCCGGCCCTTGATGACTGGCTGACTGCGGCGCTCGACGGGGGTGCGACGGCAATCGTCGTCGATCTGCGCCGGGTCGGGTTCCTCGACTCCACCGGGCTTACCGTGCTTGTCCGCGCGCACAAGCGGCTGGCCGCGACGTCGGGCGCCCTTGACGTCGTGGTCAGCGACGAGGCGATCCTGAGGGTGTTGTCCATCACCGGACTCGACACCGTGCTGCGGGTGCACCGCAGCCTGACCGAGGCCCTGCGCACCTGACGTGGACGCCACACTCTCGCTGCCGCCCGTGCCGGAGTACGCCCGGGTTGCCAGGCATGTACTGGGCGAGGCCGCCGGCCGGGCGGGCGTGCCGATGGCGCACCTCGCCGACGTCCGGTTGTGCGTCGACGAGGCCTTCACCCTGGTGCTCCGGCGGCGGGCGGCCGCGGGTAGCGCCGATCCCGTCGACTTCCACTTCGGCCGCGATGGCGTCCTCTGGCGGATCCGGGTCGACGGCCCATTGGCAGAGCCCGTGGATGCCGGAACCGAGGACGGCCTGTCCTTGCAGGTGATCCGGGCCCTCCCGGACCGGGTGTCGTTCGACGCCAATGCCGATGTGCTGCGCATCACCATGTGCTGGTTGGTGGACCCGGATGACCGCACACCCGGACCGGGCCCATAGACTCTGCCGGTCCGAAGCGTCGATCACGCTTCGGCCCCCCGATCCGGCTCACCAGCCGCCGGTCGCCCAGAACAGCACCTGCCCACGCGTCGTTGCACGCGCGCACGAAGGAGTCCCATGAACCTGGCCTTGATCACCTTGTCTGGCCTGAACCTGACCACCGTCATCGTCGTCGCGGTCATCGCCGTCCTCGCGCTCTTCGTGGCGGCCGTGCTCGTTCGGGAGGTCCTCGGCGCGAGCGAAGGCACCGACCGGATGAAGGAGATCGCGGCGGCCGTTCAAGAGGGCGCTTCGGCGTACCTCAACCGCCAGTTCAAGACGCTCGCGATCTTCGCGGTCATCGTCTTCTTCGTGCTGTTCCTGCTACCTGCTGAGACAACCAGCGAGCGCATCGGGCGCAGCATCTTCTTCGTTGTCGGCGCGGTGTTCTCAGGGATCACCGGCTACATGGGCATGTGGCTCGCCGTCCGCGGCAACGTGCGCGTGGCCGCCGCGGCGCGGGATGCGGGTGAGCAGAAGGCGATGAAGATCGCCTTCCGCACCGGTGGTGTGGCGGGCATGTTCACAGTGGGCCTCGGCCTGCTCGGTGCCGCCGTCGTCGTGCTGGTCTACAAGGGTGAGGCCCCCAAGGTCCTCGAGGGCTTCGGCTTCGGTGCGGCCCTCCTCGCGATGTTCATGCGCGTCGGTGGCGGCATCTTCACCAAGGCGGCCGATGTCGGCGCCGACCTGGTGGGCAAGGTCGAGCAGAACATCCCCGAAGACGACCCCCGCAACGCGGCCACGATCGCCGACAACGTCGGCGACAACGTCGGCGACTG